>SBBK01000106.1 GCA_005240025.1 archaeon | reverse complement strand
GTTTCGCAAGACAAGCACAGAATAGTAATAAGGCTAAAGGGCATCCCGCTCCAGTACGCAAACGCATTGCGACGAATTTGCCTAAATGGCGTTCCTGTCTTTGCCATAGATGCGGTAGACGTTATCGAAAACTCATCCGTAATGTCGGATGAGGGTATTGCCCACAGGCTTGGTCTCATACCACTGAAGACGGACTTGAAACGTTTCAACGAACCTGTCAAGTGTCCCTGCCAGAGCAAAACTGGCTGCTCCAACTGTAGAGTAATGCTAGTGATTGATTCAGGTAGTACAGACGTGACCAGAACCATCACCTCTGCGGAGCTCAGTTCGGAGGACGATACCGTAAGGCCCATATCCGACAAGATCCCCATAGCCCAGATTGCACCAGGCCAAAAGATAAAGCTGGAGGCATATGCAAGGCTTGGTCGAGGCGCAGTTCATTCCAAATGGAACTCGGCAAACATTTCAGTCCTCACACACACGGACAAACCGGAAGAATACCTGCTGACAGTCGAGAGCACAGGCGCCCTAAGTCCAGAACAGATTGTAGCGGCAGGGATAGATGAGCTTGCATCAAGACTGCAAGAATTCAAACAAGTGGTTTCTGAACTCAAGCCCTAATACTCTTATATTTGGGGTTTAGAGGGGCATTAATTATGACTAACCAGTTAGTAATCGCCATGGTAAAAGAGCTGAGGCAGGCCTCGGCTAAAAACAAGGCACCAATCTGGTCAAAGATTGCCCAGATGGCTCAAAAACCAAACATTGCAAGACGGCTCGTCAACGTAGGCAGAATTAACGAGGTCACTGCAGACAACGACATCATAATTGTTCCCGGCAAGGTTCTCGGGACTGGCAACATTTATCACAAAATAACACTGTGTTCATTTTCGATCTCAACGGCAGCTGCGAAAAAAATTATCGGCGCCGGCGGCAAAATAATTAGCCATTCTGAGATGGTTTCCAGGTTCCCCACAGGAAAGGGAGTGAGAATCATTGGATAGTGTCCAGATAGTAGTGGATGGGACAAACCACCTGGCCGGCAGGCTCAGTTCAAACGTCGCAAAGATGCTTTTGCAGGGAAACAGGGTTGCAATAGTAAACTGTGAAAAGATAATGCTCAGTGGCAGCAGGCGGAACATCGTACATAATTACAAAAAGTTTTTGGAGATAGCCAGTATTCTGCATCCCGAGCACGGTCCATACCACCCAAGAAGGCCAGACACGATGATGGCAAAAATGGTGCGTGGAATGCTCCCCAAAAAAAAGCCATCAGGCAATGTTGCACTAAAACGACTTCGAACGTACATTGGCGTCCCAAACCAGTTCAGCTCATCAAAGAAAATAATTTTTGATAAAGCCAAGATAACCAGGTCAGTTGCCAGCTACACCAGCATGGCGGACCTTGCAAAGGAGGTACGGTAATTGATTCCAAAGACAGAGATCTATTTTGCAACAAGAAAGACATCAAAGGCACACGTGTACATTACAAAGGGTTCGGGTCGAGTAAGAATCAACAACACGCCGGCAGAAATGATTCAGCAGGAAACTGCACGCGAGGTTATTCTTTCACCACTTGAACTGGCAGGCGATCTTAGAGGCAGGGTCGACATTTCAGTCAGAGTGAGGGGAGGCGGATTTATGGGTCAGGCATATGCGGCCGCGACAGCAATTTCAAGGGCACTGACTGGCTGGACAAAGACCAAAAAGGAACCAAAGGATCACCCCCTGCCAAAGCAGGCAAGGACTGAACTGAAAAAAAGAATTGGTGATTTTGATAAACACCTCCTGAGTGGAGACGCAAGGAGAAAGGAGCCAAAGAAGTTCGGCGGCACTGGCGCAAGAAGAAGAAAGCAAAAGTCATACAGATAGATTGAAAGCAGTAATTTTAGCAGGCGGAAGAGGAACACGCGCAAGACCATTTACCGACTATTTCCCAAAGGCAATGATTCCAGTTTATGGAAGGCCGCTGGTCAGCTACGTAGTTGATTATCTGTTTTCCTTTGATATGATCACCGAGATAATCATAGTTGCCGATATTGCAGGCCTGGGAGGCCAGATCAGGCATTATTTTGCAAACACCACAAAAAGGCCAAGATTCGTGCAGGACTCGGCAAGCGGTACAGCCGGAGATCTGCGCCACCTTTATCCTGTGATAAAAGACGAGCCGTTTGTTTTGTGGTTTGTGGATAACCTGAGTGCAATAGATCTGAAAAAAATGTATGAGCAGTTTGTAAAGCAAAAAAGTGTCGCGTGCATTGCAACAAGACAGTTTAGAAAAGAAGAGACCGGGTTTGCAAAGGTGGACAAAGGCATGGTGACTGAGTTTATCGAAAAACCTCTTCTAAAGCTGCCCGACTGTGAGTGTACTGGGATCTACATTCTGAGCGGGAAAATACTAGACATCATCAAAAGATCAAAACCGAAAAATCCGAACCTTTCCTACGATGTGCTACAGAAGCTATCAGAGAAGGGCCTTGTCAGCTCTTTTGACATCGGAAAGACGCCATGGATAGATATCGAGTCTCCGACAGTATTGGAGCGGGAAGACGACATGGTCAGAAAAGCACTCAGGCAGATGGTTCAGAGGCGGTGAGCCTTTTCAAAGTCAGATATATCGGATTCGTACTGTAGTGTAATTGCAATGTCGTCCAGCCCCTCAAGAAGTGTCTTTTTTCTACTCGGCTCTATTTCAAAGTGAATGGTCTTGTCGTCATATGTGATCGTCTGGGATTTTAGGTCAATACCTACCACAGAATTGGATTTTGCTATATCGGCAGATAATTTTTTGTCAAGCGATATGGGCAGAATCGCGTTTTTGAAGCAGTTGTTGTAAAATATATCTGCAAACGAGGGTGCAATTATAGCATCAAAACCATAGTCCTTGAGGGCCCATGCAGCATGCTCCCTGCTTGAGCCGCAGCCAAAATTTTCTCCCGTCACCAAAATGTGCGAGGATGTGTATTTTGGGTCGTTGAGTACGAACTCTTTTTTTGGGGTTCCGTTTGGCTCGAAGCGCCAATCATAAAACAAAAACTTGCCAAAGCCTGTTCTTTGAACCAGTTTGAGGAATTGTTTTGGCACTATTTGGTCGGTGTCTATGTTTGGCCTATCCAGGGGTGTTACAATGCTGGATATTTTGCCAATTCTTTCCATCAGACCAACTCGCGTACATCTACAAAATGGCCAGCAATTGCGGCAGCCGAGGCCATGATCGGGCTTACGAGGTGGGTTCTGCCCCCAGCGCCCTGTCTCCCTTCAAAGTTCCTATTTGATGTGCTTGCGCACCTTTCTCCTCTTGCCAAAACATCTGGATTCATGCCAAGACACATGCTGCATCCGGATTCGCGCCACTCAAAGTTTGCTTCCTTGAAAAGTTTGTCCAGTCCCAATTCTTCTGCCGCCTTTTTTACTTGCTGGGAACCTGGCACCACCATTGCGCGTACCCCCGGGGATACTTTGTTGCCTTTTATGATACTGGCAGCCTCAATCAGGTCTTGGAGCCTTGCATTTGTGCAGGAGCCAATGAATACCCGATCTATTTTGATGTCTGTGATGAGAGTTCCAGGTTTTAGGTCCATGTATTCTAGAGCATTTTTTGCGGCGTTTTCCTGACTCTGGTCTCCCCCTGCAAACTCTGCCGGGTCTGGAACAGACCCGGTGACATCTGCAGTCATTGCAGGGTTTGTGCCCCAGCTTACCTGCGGCGCAATATTGGACGCGTCCAGCGTAAATGATTTATCGAATTTGGCGCCCTGGTCGGTTTTGAGGTTTTTTCTCCAGTTTTCCACCAGATCATCGTAGTTTTTTGGTGTGTATTTTCTGCTTTTTAGATAATCAAAGGTTTTTTCATCGGGGGCCACAAGGCCTGCGCGTGCCCCTCCCTCAATAGACATGTTGCAAATTGTCATCCGCTCATCCATGGAAAGATCTGCTATTGTATCTCCCCGGTATTCAATCACGGTTCCGTTTCCTCCGCCCGTTCCAATTTTTTTGATTATTGATAGTATGATGTCCTTTGCGGTAATTGCGTGTGTGTTTTTTCTTTTTCCAGTCACCTCGACCTCAAAGGTTTTTGGTTTGTCAAGTACCAAACACTGGGTTGCCAGGACGTGTTCGACATCGCTGGTGCCAATTCCCAATGCAAATGCGCCAAATGCACCATGGGTCGAGGTGTGACTGTCACCGCATACAATTGTAGTTCCGGGCATGGTGATTCCAAGCTCGGGCCCGATTACGTGGACTATGCCTTGATACTGGCTGTGCAAATCAAATAGTTTGATGCCAAACTCCTGACAGTTTTTTTCAAGGGTTTGAATTTGGGTTGCAGATATTTGATCAATTATTGGAAGCGATCTGTTGGAAGTAGGCACGTTGTGATCCATCGTTGCAAACGTAAGATCAGGCCTTCTGACTTTTCTTTTGTTTATTCTCAGTCCGTCAAAGGCCTGAGGGGACGTGACCTCATGCACCAAATGTCTATCAATGTAGACAAGTGTGCGACCGTTGATTTCAATTACCTTATGAGAGTCCCAGATTTTTTCAAAGAGGGTTTGAGCCATAAATGTAGTACGTGTGTCTGTGAACCACTACCGGACAAGTCCGGTGGCTTCTTCCTGCTTCAGCGACCGAGCTTCTGATCTCTGCAGGCATGAATTCCCGTAGTCCCTACGGTAGTCTGTCCGGCCCAATCCTGTTTCGGCTTTACAGGACATCAGGTACAGGCCTGTATCTCGGTCACGATCTTCTTCCATTTTGCCTAGCTCTGACATTGGTGGTAGTGGAGCCTTGTCAAATTTAACAATTTTGTTTAACTTTCAGCTGATTAAATATTGATGGCATTCATACATTTAGAAATCTTCGATAGAATCAGGTGGCCTTCTCGCCACGTTTGATAAAAGTGAAGTCGTCTAGTCCGGTTTGTACCTGAAGAGCCCGCCTGCAGCAATTATTTTGGAGACGATCTCGGAAAACGGCTTCATTTTGTATGTCTCGTTTTTTGTCAGGTTTTTGATTTCGTTTTTTTTCGTATCAACCTCAAGATCGTCACCGTTTGAGATTTTTTGATATGTCTGCTCGTCGATTTCGATTGGAAGTAAAAACGCGCCATCTACCGAATTTCGGTAAAATATCCTAGCAAAGGAAATTGCCAGGACTGCACTTATTCCGCAATGACTGAGCGCGATTGGTGCGTGCTCACGCGAAGAACCACACCCAAAGTTCTTGCCAGCTACAATAAAATCGCCCTTTTTTACCTTGGAGTGAAACTCCGGGTCAATTCCCTCCATTGCGTGTTTGGCTATGTCTTCATAGTCGTGCAGTTTTAGATACTGTCCTGGCAATATCACGTCGGTATCGATGTTGTCCTTTGCGTATTTGATTACTTTGCCCATTACAAATCACGTGGGTCGGTAATTTTGCCAGTAATCGCAGATGCAGCTGCAACAAGTGGTGATGCCAGATATGTCTTTGATTCAATGTGTCCCATTCTTCCCGGAAAGTTTCTATTCGTTGTACTTATACAGACCTCGTCTTTTGCCAAGACCCCCATGTGCGCACCACAGCATGCCCCACATGTTGGCGGGCCTACAGTGACACCAGCATCCAGAAATATACTGATCAGGCCGTTTTCCATTGCTTTTTTGTATATTGAAATGGCCGCAGGTACAACCTCCGTTCTAATTTTGACCTTTCTGCTTTTGAGGATTCGTGCAGCTGCCTCGAGGTCCTCGTATTTTGCACCGGTACATGAACCAATGTATGACTTGTCAAGATCCACACCAGATACGTCTCTTACCGGTGCGATATTTTCTGGCGAGTATGGTTTTGCCACAAGCGGTTCAAGATCGGACGCCTCATATTCATAGATTTTGGCAAACTCTGCGTCTCTGTCCCCATGGATTGGAGAATAGTTTTTTGCCCCGCGCTGTGCCAGATAATCAAAGACTTTTTGGTCTGGCTCAATTATTCCGTTTTTTGCACCTGCCTCCGTAGTCATGTTTGTAAGCGTGAGTCTAGACTCTACTGACATTTCCGAGATTCCGGTGCCGCCAAACTGCATCGCGGCGTATGCCGCTCCGTCGGTTCCTATATCACCTATTATTTTGAGAATGTAGTCCTTTGCCATTACATTTTGTGGGAGCTTGCCATTTAGCTTAAAGTAAAGTGTCTCAGGTACTTTGAACCAGATCTTTCCGTACAAAAGCACATATGCCACATCGGTGTGCCCAAGGCCGCACGCAAAAGTGCCCAATGCTCCAGATGTGTTTGTGTGCGAATCGCCCCCCACATAGACCTCGCCTGGGAGGACGAGTGCCTCTTCGTGTGATAAAGTGTGGCATATGCCGTACTGTCCCATACCATATTTGAAGTGTTTTTCAATTCCATACTGTTTTGTGAATTTTGACAATTTTACGATGTTTTCTGCTGATATCTTTTCTGCAGATGGCACAAAATGGTCCTCTGCGACCCAGATTTTTGACGGATCCCAGAGTTTGTCAACTTGAATGCCTTCCTTTTTGAGCTTGTCGAATACCTTGATCACGCCTGGGCCTGAGACGTCGTGAATCATGGCTTTGTCCACATTTGCAAACACGATGTCGTCAGGTACAACTCGGGTTTTTCCTGACGCCCTAGCGAGAATTTTTTCTGTAATGTTCACAGGAGATCGATTCTCTAGTTTAGATTAAAAGCTTTGGCGAAGACTAAAAAATAACAAACACGCAAAACTTGCATGCTTGGCGTAATTCCAGTCAAGGTTAAAAAAAAACAGCCAGGTTTTGATTTGTATGAAGCCGTCACAGAGTCGCTCAAAGATGTGATCTTAGAAAACGGCGACGTTATAGTGATATCAAGCAAATATATCGCAAATTCGCAAAACAGGTTGCTAGAGTTGGAAAAAGTTAGGCCGTCGGATGGTGCAACCAAACTCTCAAAAAAATACCAGCTCGAGTCCAGGTTTTCAGAGGTGGTGTTACGCGAATCTGATCTGGTGTTCGGGGGAGTAACCGGCTTTGTCCTGACTTCTGCAGATGGCGTGCTTGCCCCAAATGCTGGAATCGACAAGTCAAATGCCAAAAAGGGCACAGTTATTCTGTATCCCAACGAGCCATACCTAATTGCCGAGCAGCTTCGCAGGAAATTGTTTCTGGGGTTTGGGCTCAACGTTGGAATCATCATAGTTGACAGCAGGCTCATGCCGGCAAGGGCCGGTACCAGTGGTGTTGCCATTGCGTGTGCTGGTCTTGAACCCATCCAGGACATGAGGGGCCAGAAGGATCTTGATGGCAATCCCCTCAAGGTCACAATGCAGGCAACAGCGGATAATTTGGCATCCATTGCAAACCACAAGATGGGTGAAGGTTCAGAATCGACCCCTGTTGCAGTAATAAGAAATTCCGGGGCAAGGCTGACATCGCGCAAAATAAGTCCATCAGAGATGACAATAGATACGGATCTGTGCGTTTACATTCGAGGCTTTCGAGAAGGAAAATAGATCGTTGTTTTAAATAATACCACGCATCAAATTTTACCATGACGCAGTATCTGACTAGGTATCCAAAGACGATTTCAGTTGGTGACGGAAAAAGGCACATGGTCGGAGTGGGCATAAAGGGAGTAGAGCAGCTAACAGTGATTGTAAAAAAAAATGCCGAAGAGTTGCTCAGTATTTTATCAAATGAGGGATTCACCAAGGTCAAATTTGAGCACAAACAAGAATCCCAATTAGGACACGGCCTCTCATTAAAGCTGAAAAAACCATGGGAAATGCACCTCAGATTGTTTGATTTTAAAAAAGGAGTGGTGGCAATCAGAGCCGAGATCGAAGTCTCTAGAGATTATTTGCAGCACTTGTTCTGCCAGAGAACTCCAGTCATTTATGAAATCGAGGAGCTGCTAAAAAAACACCAAATTGAGTACAAAATATGGAATGATACTCTCAAAAACCAGGTCCAGACGGTTTTTGACAACTATAAAATCAAACTTACAACACCAAACATTCCTGTCTTTGCCTGGAAACCGATGCTTTTTGTCATAGGGACGGTTGGCCTGTTTTACCTATGGAAATACGTGCACACCATTTGAAACTTTAATTAGAAATTTCAAGCAAACCAGGTTGTTGGATGAGCTCACCGCGTCTTTTGATTATTTTGGCGTTTCGCCGTGGGAGGCCGAAGTATTGTATGAGATTTTTGCCGAGAGATTTCATGTTGTCCAAAATGAGATTGCCGAACAAGACCCGGATTTCGTGAGTGTTTTGAGTATAGCCATTCCACTCGAGTTTAACGAGGAGTTTTTCAGGTGGTTTGAGTACCGCAGATGGGACAGGATCAAGTTTTTGTTCAAAGAGATGAAAAGGCGCAGAGGTAATTCAAAAGCACTTAAAATTGAGATCAATTTCCTTGGCGCACCAAAGATTGGGTTTATCCTAGATGTGCAGGACAAAAGCTGGTTTGATAATGCGCTCGAGAAGCTAGATTTTGTAATAGAGCTTTTGCCTTTTCAGTTGAACACTGACAACATGCCTCAAGAGATCTCCAAAGTGATTTACAAGTTTAATGTTGAGACAAGAAAGTGGAGGCTCGGCACGCTGTTTGCGTCCGACAGGCAATTTGTTCTTGTAGACAATTCCTGGAAGACAGTCATTTGATGTCTTTTTCTAATGGTTCCAGCATGGAGTGGAGTTCCCTGTATTTGGAATCCAAAAACTCGAGCGATTCTTCTAGCTTTTTTGACTTTCCGTACTTGAAGCGAACCAGCTCGCGATGGTGCCACTGATTTTTTCCGTCACTTAGAGAAATGGCGGTAAAATAATCAGGCCCTTTGAGAGCGTCTGGAATTTTGATGTTGTGTGGGAACAGAAACTCCGCAATGAACCACTCATCGCCATCTGGATAATCGGCGCCGGTTTCTATGTCAAAAAAGACATGCAAGAGACTTGATTGCATGAGGCCATCGTCAGGAATGGCTGGGTGTTTGATGTTTGATTTGCTAAAATCCAGATTTATCAGGCTTGGCTCAAAGTATCCTTTGATTATTGATTTTCGAAATATCTTATTTGCCTCTGTTAGATTCAATTAGCATAACCTTCTACATTACTTGCTAATATTTGTAGACGCATAATTCACACTTTAAACAGATAAGGAATCTAAAATCTTTGATAAATCGGTTGTGGGCCTCCCGCTTGCCGAAATACACTGGCAGGCAGGCGGATTTTCCAAATAGTTTGGAATCTTGTCCATTATTCTTCTGTCGTATTGGCTTATTATCTCGTTTTTGTAAAATATGCCTGTCGGGATTTTGGTATCCCATTCCAGCGATTTTATGAGGGCCTGCGTCAGCTTTTCATTTAGCTCGGATTCTTCGTCATAATGTACTACAGGGTCATAATCTGTGTCTTCGAGTTTGTAGATTCTCGGCCTTGGTTTTTGCGTGATTTCGTCTGTTTGGTCTTGGCCAGCATACCAGTCCCTGGTGTTGATGTCGTTATACGTTGGACATGGCTGCAAGACATCCAAAAATGCAAGGCCCTTATGTCTTACTGCGGCAACTATGAGGTCTTTGAGGTATCGAACATCATACGCATATCCCCTTGCGACAAATGTAAACCCGCTTGCTATTGCAAGACCAATTGGGTTTACATTGTAGTTTATGTTTGGTGTGGGAAGTGATTTTGTTTTTTCTCCAAGCTTCAATGTAGGGGAAGCTTGACCCTTTGTTAATCCGTATACTCCGTTGTTGAAGATGATATATGTGAGATCCAGATTTCTCCTGCCTGCTGCAACAAAGTGGCCTGCGCCAATTCCCAGACCATCACCATCCCCACCCACAGCAATTATTTCCATGTCTGGATTTGCGAGCTTCGCCCCTTGTGCGAATGTCAGGACTCGGCCGTGTAATGTGTGGACTCCAAAAACATTGACAAAGTGTGACGTTTTGCCGGAGCAGCCTATTCCAGAAAATATTGCTGCCCTGTGGCGCGGTATTTGCATTTCACATAACGCCATCTGGATTGCGTTGACAATACCGAAATCGCCGCAGGCCGAGCACCAATCATTGTGCACCTCGGTTTTGTAGTCCCCCACCTTAAGCTCCATGACGTAACACCTGCCTTTTTTGCGCCTTTTTTTCTGTTATCTTTTTTAGCGATTCATATATCTCAGTAGATGTCATTGGCCTTCCCGTGTATTTGAGTACGTAATAATCCGGTTCACACACATGTTGCTTCAAAAGCTGCCCAAGCTGGCCCGTTTGGTTTGCCTCAATGTCAACTAGTATTTTGACTCCTTTTAACAGTGATTTCACCCGGTCCGCAGGAAACGGATGCAAAAGTTTGACTTGGATGAATCCGACCTCAATTTTTTCCTCTTTTAGCATCTCAAGGGCATCAAGAATTGGCCCCTTTGGCGAACCCCAGCTTATCACACATGTGTCCAAGGAGCCAAATGATACTGCCTGCTCGTCTTGCGGAATTTTCTGTAACACTACAGATAGTTTAGAGTTGCGCTTGTCCATCTTTTTTATTCGCACCTCTGGATCTTCGGTGATGTGACCTTCTTCGTCGCTTTCATCGCCAGTGTTCCAAAATATCCCGCCTTCAAGTCCGAGCTTTGATCTGGGCGAGATGTTATCTTCGGTAAATGCAAATCTTTTGTATTTGCCGTCTATTTTTTCAAGCAGTTTTCCGCGGCTTATGGTAATTTTGTCCACATCAAATTTTTTGCAGGTGACAACCGAACTTGTCAAGAACTTGTCCATCATGTGTATGACTGGAAGCTGGAATTCATCTGCATAATTGAAACACCGGCCAGTGTCGTAGAAGCTTTCTTCCACATCGCCTGATGCATAGACAATTTTTGGAAATTCGCCGTGCCCTGCATGAATTGCAAAAAGCAGATCATCCTGTCCGTGTCGCGTGGGAAGGCCAGTAGACGGTCCGCTTCTCTGGTACAGGGTAATTACAATCGGAACCTCGTTTATTCCAGCCCAGCCCAGTGCCTCCGCCATGAGTGAAAAACCCGGGCCTGATGTAGAAGTAGAGGAACGCGTGCCTGTGAGGGCACTGCCAATCATCATACCCATTGCAGATATCTCATCTTCTGTCTGTATCACAAGAGTTGAGCCCGGTCTGTTCTCTTTGACATCTAGGATCTCGTTTGATTCCAAAAACACACTTTCGTCAGATGCGGGAGTGATAGGATAGTACGACTGGAATCGGCAACCACATGCCATTTTACCCAGAGCGGTGCCCTGGTGTCCTTGAACCAGAATTGTTTGAGGATTTTTACTTGTAGGCTTGAGCAGGCGTGGAAAATCGTCAAATTTTGCAGCCGCATAATTGTACGCATAGCTTGCCGCGTTTTTGTTTAGTTCCGCAACAGATTGTTTTTTTGCAAAAGTTGCATCAATGGATTCCAGTAGCGACTGGGACGGCATTTTCATAATGCCTAGTGAAAACGACACTCCCAGAACATTGAACAACCTTATCATGCCTTTCAGATGTGGCATCTTGAGCTGATCGGCAACACTTGACAATACAGACCTAAATGAGATTGGGCACAGTCTTACCCCGTTTTGCTTTGCCAAATCCAAAACGTCCTGAACTATGATGCTGTCTTTGTTTAGCTGATCCAAAAGACGCGCCCTGAATGGGGCGTCAATTGTGCGTACTTCGTCTAATTTTGCGTCAAATAGATCTAAATCACATATGATTGTACCTCCTTTTATGACCTCGGAATAATGTCTGAAGACGGTTTCGGCATCAAAGGCCACCATCAGATTAACTTGGTTTATGTTTGAGCGGATTGTCTTGTCAGATACCCGCACCACAAAATAGCTGTGTTCCCCTTTGATGTTTGAGTAATATTCTCTTTTCCCAAATATTTGGTATCCCAGTGTGGCGCAGGCACGAGAAAAGATGTTTGCCGCAGACTCTACTCCGCTTCCCTGCGGGCCTCCAATTAGCCAGCTGATTTCGTTTGAAGCCAATGTCATCCGCCTGTAGCTGCCTCAAAAAGAGCGCACTCGCATTTGTCCCGTTCGCCGCAATACGGGCAGACGCAGACGCATTTTTCAATGGCGTTTCCGCATTCTACGCACAGTGCAAACGCTTCGTCTTCCAATATTACCTGTTTGGTGGGAAATGTTATAAAGATTTGAGTTTGTGTAGCATGAGTGAAAAAACTGCAGGTCCTGCTCACCCGTAAGCTCCACGATTTTGCACTCAAAGAATTACAAAGAAGATACCGGGTGTTTGTACATCAGGGCAAGATCCCCATGCCAAAGAAACTGCTTGCACAAAAAATCAGAAATGTGGACGGACTTGTCTGTTTCCCTTATGATATTATAGATAGCGACATAATCAAATGTGCGCAAAAGCTAAAAGTGATCAGTACTTACAGCGTAGGTTTTGATCACATTGATATCAAGGCAGCCAGGGAACACCAAATCAAAATAGGATATACGCCGGAGGTGCTCACAAATGCAACTGCAGACCTTACTGTTGGACTGATACTTGATTTGGTGCGGAGAATAAGTGAGGGGGACAGGCTGATAAGAAAAGGGGACTGGAGGGTCATTTTTGGTGCATATGACTATGTTGGAAATGACCTAGAAGGAAAGACATTGGGAGTTTTAGGGATGGGACGGATTGGGCAGGCAGTTTCAGAAAGGGCTCGCGCGTTCGGAATGAAGATAGTTTATCACAACCGGAAGAATCTGCCGCATAGTTTGGAAAGAAAGCTGCATGCCAGATACGTCAGCTTTCCGGAGCTGATCAAAACAAGCGACATTTTCTCAATTCACGTGCCATATACAGAGCAAACAGAAGGTATGATCAACAAGAATGTCCTCAAGAAAATGAAAAAAACTGCGCTTTTGGTCAATACTGCACGGGGCAAAATAATCAACGAGGTGGATCTGGTAAGAGCACTCAAGGCAAGGAATATCGCAGGTGCTGCCCTTGATGTCTTTGAAATGGAACCGATAGGCAGACACCACGCATTGACAGAAATGCAAAATGTTGTTCTGACACCCCACATCGGAAGCTCGACTGCCGAAACCAGAAAAAAAATGGCAGCGATAACAGTGCAGAACTTGGTTTTAGGGCTGGAAGGAAAAAAGATGATCTACTCGGTCTGATTCAGAGATGAATCAGATCATCTGGGCTTGACCTTATGCAATCGGTACCCACTGCCTTTAGCTTTACAAAATTAATTTTCCCCTGAGGGATTTTTCCTTCCCTTTGGAGCGATTCGAGTTTGCCAGATATCAGGTTTTTGTGGTTTTCGCAGCATACCCCTATCATGTATTCATCCTGGTGTGTCACAACCGAGATGACATGTTCTGGTGGGTTGACACAGCTGCGGCCATTTTCTTTGATTGAGCATTTATCAGGGAGCAATAATTTTTTCATCTCGGCAAATCAATATGAATTTTGATGGGGCATTTCCTCGAGGATTTTTTGAAAATTCCAGATTCCTTTATCTGGTTTACTTGGATAGTTGACAAATCCGCCATCTTGTAGTTTTTTTACTAAAAATGCTGCATATGCCGGTGCGCCCGTAGCACCCGGGGAGTTGTAATTGACAACATGAAGTGAGTTTTCAGATTCCAGTTCCAGGATTTCAGACAAAAACTCACCATTTTTTGTAATTATTGGGCTTCGGATTCCTGCGGTTCCACGTCTTGTGAAATTTGCTGGCTTTATTGCTGGAATAAACTGCCTTACGCGGCTGACCATTGCGGATTTGGATAACGAGCTTTTCCATTCTTTTGAGACGAGTGTCAAAAACTCGGAATTAAAAAGGAGTTTTCGCGGATTTCCAGAGAGAATCTCTTTTAGCCTGGATAGTGTTTTTGGCACGCTTCCCACGTATCCCGAATATGTTTCTGCATCTGCCACCGGGACTGCATTAGGCCCTATCTCGGTCTGGCCATTTGATCTTTTAATCCAGTGCGGATCCAGGAATGGAAAGTTTGAGAATTTTGCAACAGAGTAGACGTTTGTATTTACCAGATTTGCAATGGATGCATCAGCAATCCAGTATTCGCCCCTAAAGTGCAAAACAGAATAATCCGTGGCAAGGCCCATCTTTGTTGCCATGTTTAGCGAATACCCACCTGCACAGTTTATGAGAAATTTGCACTCTAGTTCTGAGCCTGGAAGGATTATTTTTGTTCCATAATAGGTGTTTTTGATGTCTTGGACTTTGGTTCCCAAGAGGAACCTGGTTCCGTTTTTTTCTGAGATTTTGCCTAGCTCGTTTGTAAGTGCGCCATAATCTGTGGAAACGTCACGACTGCAATAAATTCCGGAATGGCATTTGATGTGTGGTTCTTTTTTTGCAACCTCGCCAGAGTCTAAGAGTTCTAGCTCGCTGTTCGAGATTCCGTTTTGGTGTCCCCACTTTAGGTATTTTTCCAAGGTTTTGTGTTGCTTTTCATCCAGTGCTACTTCGATTGTTCCACACTCTTTCCATGGGATGTTCCTTGATTTTGCAAAATCCCGCCACAGATCGTGGGATATTAGTGCAGCTTTGGCTATTTTTTTTCTTTTTTGCGGGTCCAGATAAAATGGCGAGTGGACCACGCCCGTGTTTTTGCTGCTTGCGTGTGCGGCTATTTTGTTTTCCTTGTCAATTACGCACACACTCGTTTCATACAGTGAAAGCCAGTATGAGATTGTCGTTCCAAGGACCCCGCTGCCGATTATGGCAAAATCAAATTTCAACACAAATGCAACAATACTGAATCATTAATTTATTATGGAAATGGCGCCGAGAGAGAGATTTGAACTCTCGAACCCTTGCGAGTACGCGCTTTATGGTTTTTTGGAAATTCCAGGCGCGCGCCCTACCAGACTAGGCGACCTCGGCATTTGTCTTTTGGACAAGAACCATTCAAAATCTGATTATATAGTGATTTTCTAGTTCAAAAATTGCTTATGCGTTGATGAATTTTTCCAGTTCTGCCTTGGCTTGCGGATCGCTCATTTGTTTTGGAGGATGTTTCATCAGATAAGCGCATGCTGGAATTATTGGTCCGCCCATTTTTCTTTCCAGGGCAAGCTTGGCAAGCCGTACTGCATCGATTACTATTCCTGCCGAATTTGCCTTGTCGTCCACTTCGAGCCTCACTTCCATGTTGTATGGAATGTTTGCCCACTGGCGCCCTTCAATTCTCATAAACATCAGTTTTGTGTTGCCCAAAAACGGAATGAAGTCAGACGGCCCCACATAGATCTGGTCGTCTGCAAGTCTCTGAGATATCTGGGATTGTACGCTTTCTGTCTTTGAGATTCTTTTGCTGACCAGCCGCTCTTGTTCTTTCATATTCAAAAAGTCGGTGTTTCCGCCAACGTTAATCTGATAGGTTTTCTCTATCTTTGTTCCACGATCGTCGCAAAGTCTTGCCAATGTCCTGTGCACAATTGTTGCGCCAACCTGTCCTTTGATGTCATCTCCCACCACCGGCAGTTTTTTGTCTGCAAATTTTTGTCCCCATTTTTTGTCAGACGCAATAAACGATGGAATGCAATTCACAAATGCTGTGTTTGTATCAAGGCACATTTCTGCCCAGTATTGTGTTGCTTTTTCAGACCCAACAGGCAGATACGAAACGATTACCTCGGCACCAGTCTTTTCGATTGTCTTTTTAATTTCCTGTGTGATTTGATCTTTTGATTTTTTGCTCTTGATTGGCCTGACCCTGTTTTCCACCCAGATTCCCACTCCGTCAAGGGCTGGGCTTTCATGGACAAGTGCCTTTGTCTCTGGTATTTTGTTTTTTGGAACCCAGTTGACCATGTTTGGGTACGCGTAAATTGCCTCATTTATCGTCGTGCCTACCTTGTTTGCTCCAACATCAAAGCCGGCAACAAAATCCAGATCATGAATAGAATAGCTGCCGATTTTTTCATGCATTATTCCGATTACCCTTTGTTTTGGGTTTTGCCTATAATACTCGATCCCCTGAATGAGTCCGGAAAAACAGTTTCCTATTCCGACAAGCCCAACTTTGATCTTTTTTGCCAAACCTAACTTTTGAATTGGCTGAACTGTTTTAAATTTTCCTACCTGAGTATGTTTATGGTTATGCTATCCCCCAGTTTTTGTTTGCCTTCGTCGTATGCAAACGAATCTATGACGTAGCGACCTTCAAGTACCTGTGTATTGTCTACTTTGATCTGGTTCCACTCATAGATGTGTTCCTGTGTTGGAGACAGGTTTAGTCCGTCAAACGAGATAGAAAAAAGCGCCGTGCCATCGAGTGCTCTTATCCGTATGCTTGGCAGATCATTTGTGAACGTTATTTTGGCAGTCCCCGAATTGACCAGTTTTATGGTTACTTTTTCCCCAAGTGCATAGTCAGTTTTGTCGGATAGAATGGAAAGTGAGGGACCGTCTACGAATTTAATTTCCTGTTCTTGCGAGTTTAATTTCATAAAATAAACCCCTAGGGCGCCGGAGGCCAGGACC
>SBBK01000175.1 GCA_005240025.1 archaeon | reverse complement strand
GGTATGCCTTCAACAAGACACACCTCGTGAAATCGGTATTTTATGCTTGCCTTTCGCTGGATCGGTTGTCTTGGTAATTAGGCTCAATTTGATATAGGGTTTGTAGAATTTTTGATAAATTGTTAGATAATTTTATTGTGATTGATTGGTCAAAAATGTCAGTGGCTAAGAGTGGGATTTAGTGTATTACGCATCATATCAACAGAACACACTTTATTCTTGTCAGAATTTACGCTATTTGGTGAGGCATGTTTTTGGAAAATCAGAAACCAATCAAACAAAAAGAGAAATCATGCAGATGTCTTTACTGACATACTCCCAACCCTAAAGGGTTCGGGCTTTCCCGCTCGCAATTTGTAAAGATCAGCAGATATCACTAGAATTGAAGAACTTCATAAACTTTGGATAACACATAATTTTTGTTTCCAAACAAAGCAGAATGTTAATAGATTGATTTAACGGTTATTGCCGTCTTACAAAACTCCGCGTAAAATCTGTATTATCTTTTCTGCAATAACGTTTGCAGCAAGAGACTGGGCTTCTTTTGTCTGGGCACCAATATGTGGAGTGCATATGAAGTTTGGCAGGCTGGCAAGCCTGTTGCCTATTGCGGGCTCTTTTTCAAACACATCCAGTGCTGCGCCACCAAGGTTGCCTGATTTGAGTGCCTCATAAAGTGCCTCTTCGTCAATGGTGCCTCCCCTTGATGTGTTGATTATTTTTGCAGTCTTTTTCATCTGGGTCATCCTCCGGGCGTTGATTAGGTTTTTTGTACTGTCAAGAAGCGGTACATGTAGCGACACATAGTCTGAGCTTTGCAACAAGGTATCCAAATCCGCCTTGATAAGACCGACCTCCTTTGAAAACTCGGGGTCAATTGGTATTACGTCGTATCCTATGATGTTCATGTTCAACGCCCTTGCAAGTCTGCCAAGTCTTTTCCCAATGTTCCCAAGCCCCACTATTCCAAGATACTTGCCTGCAAGCTCTGTCCCCATCAGTTCTTTTTTTATCCATTTGCCATCTCTCAGCTCCCTGTCCGCCCTCGGGATTTCTCTGGCAAGTGCAAGCATCAAGCCAATTACGAGTTCGGCTACTGCATTCATTGCCCCTTCGACTGCGTTGATTACACGGATGTTTTTTGTTTTGGCAAACTCGGCGTCAACGTTATCAAGTCCCACTCCGACCCGTGCAATTATTTTGCATTTTGTTGCCCGTTCGATAAGTTCTTTTGTGATTGTAGTTCTGCTGCGTACAATTACAATGTCATAGCTGCCAATTTTTTTTGCCAGTTCGTCCGGTGTTATTTGCGGCTCATAGGTAACCTGCAAACCGTTTTTTTGTAATATGCTACTCAAAGCTGGATCAACTTGGTCGCAGATCAAAACTGTCTGATTAAAACTCATGCAGTTTTGGGTTTTTTCGTACCGGATATAATCATTGTGCGTACTGGTCAAATCCACAAATCATGGATGTACAATAATAAAAATAAGAAAGTGAGGAATTTAGATTCCTAGTTGTTCTGCTATTTCGGCAGCACGATCATCAGAGTACAAGCCGTGCAAGTTGAGTTTTGGATGAGCAACGCTATCCTGACCCATTGGTGGTACTGCGTCACTTGGGTTACCCAAGAGTTCCGCATATGAGCTTGCGCTTGTGCCCAATTGCTCATTTAGACCAAAGGGATCGCCCACCACCATAACTGTTGCCGCACCTGTGAAGATTGCAGCATAATCGTGGTTTACTGCGACGTAAACTCCTGGTTCATCAAAGACCACATCGGCAATTATGCCTGAAGAGCCTCCAATGTCATATGTTTCAATGCCTTTTGCTTGCACTACGTTACCCTGTGTAACACGGTCGATGATTTCACCTACGATGTGCCAGAACACCGGTTCGTTTCCCTGGTTTTCAACAAAGAATCGCACCTTTTGTCCTGCTTCTATGAAGAGCAGTTGTGACTGGTATTGTGCTAGGTCTTCGGAGTTCCATGGTTGTGCAACAAAGATGTTCTTGCCAGCATCACCTTTGATGAGCTCGTTGTGTTTTGCATTTGGAACATAACCAAATGACATTCCGTTTACAACTGTCAGTGTGGTGTCGTGGTTGAACATTGCTCCTTGATCATAGTTGCCATCCTCTGTCAGGTACAATTGGTTGTACTGAAGTTGGAACTCGAGTGCATCTGCTGAGTACACCTGCCTATCCCTTACAACATTGCCGTCAGACACCGCCGTTTTTTCCGCCAACAATGGTTTGTAGCCATTGATTGGGTCAACGATGGTCATGCCGTACATGCCTGAGAGGACATGCTGGTCCATTGCTGCTACATCAACACCAGAGCAGTGATACTTGAACGTGCCCGGTACTTGAGCAACATAGCAGTATGTCTTGGATTCACCTGGCATTACTTTGCCAAAGTTTCCCGCACTCATTTCAGATGCGTGCATGTCATTTCCGTGTGGTGTTGGTTCATCGTCGGGGATTGTCAGTGTCATCATTACGACATCACCCTGTGTGACTCTGAGTGTTGGTCCTGGTACCTGGCCACTGAAAGTCATTGCGCTGTAGGTTTTTGGCGCGTCCGGTGTATGACCCAGTATTGGCAGGTCTACACTCTGTCCTGTGAGATCGAATGCGACAACGTTTCTTCCTTCCTCGATGTTTTCGCAGTCAACTGCGGCAAATGCTTGTGGCATGACCAGTTTCAATCCACCCATGTCATGGATTTGTTGAATCGGGTCATTGTCTGCCGTGGCTGACATTGAAGTGCCAACGATTTGAGTTTGTGTGTATGTGCTTCCGAATAAGGTTGCAGCCAGTACCGCTACCGCAGTAACGGAAAATAGCATACTAAAACGCTTATTCATTGTGTTTGAGACTTGTACCAGCATATATAATGATTCTCGTCATTATCACGATGGGTCGGTGCTCCCGGTGCGAATTTATCCAAGTAGATCATTGTGTAAATATATCTTGGAGTACAGAGTCGACAAGGATTCTTTGGGTGAGGTAAAGATCCCAAAAGATGCCTACTATGGTGCATTTACGGGCAGGGCAGTAAAGCAATACCATGTAACTGGCAAAAAATCACACAAACACCTCATTTCTGCATTTGTCATGATAAAGCGCTCGGCCGCGGTTGCAAATATCAAGACCGGTGCACTTGACAAAAGGCGCGGCCAGGCCATCATCAGGGCATGCGACCTTATTTTGGCAGGCAGGCATACAGACCAGTTTGTAATCGAAGAGATCAACTCCGGTGCTGGAACCGCATTTAACATGAATACAAACGAGGTGATCTGTAATGTCGCACTCGAAGTCCTGGGCAAAAACAAAGGCCAGTATGAGTTCTTACATCCAAATGACCACGTCAACATGTCACAGTCAAGCAATGACACATTTCCAACTGCGATGCACGTTGCCATTCTTTTGAACTTGGGGGAAACACTTGCGGCAGTCGATACGCTAATCAAATCCCTTAGAAAAAAGGCTGCCGAGTTTTCAAGGTTTAAGAAAATTGGCAGAACCCACCTGATGGATGCGCTACCGGTTACACTGGGCAGTGAGTTTGCGGCATATTCCACATCAGTAACAAAGGCAAAAAACGCGATCATCCTGGCCACAAAGGAACTCGAATTTGTCGGGCTTGGCGGAACGGCGGTTGGAAACGGCGCCAACACGCCGAGAGGATACAGGAAAATCGCCATTGCCGAACTTGCCAGAGTTTCAGGACTTGGATTAAAGCCAGAAAAAGACATGCAGCATTCTTTGCAGAGCAAGTTTGCAATCTCGAATGTCTCTTCAACAATCAGGAATCTGGCAATTGAGCTAAACAAAATATCAAATGACATAAGACTGATGGCATCCGGCCCCATCGCCGGGCTCTCAGAGATTGGAATTCCTGCAGTACATGCGGGCTCTTCCATTATGCCAGGCAAGGTCAACCCATCCCTTGCAGAATGCCTCAACATGGTTTGTTTTGCAATAATAGGAAACGATGCAGCCGTGGCAAATGCTTCCCAGGGCGGCCAGTTTGAGCTAAATGTGATGCTTCCGGGAATGCTAAAATCTGTTCTTGATTCTACAGACATGCTCAAGAACTTTTTGCCAATCTTTTCCGCAAACCTAATTGATGGCATTTCTGCAAATGAGGAACGTCTAAAGCAAAACATAGAGAAAAGCCCGGTCATAGTTACGTTGCTGTCCCCAAAGATAGGATATCAAAAGTCAGCAGATCTCTTCAAGGAGTCTCTAAAGAGTGGAAAAACCATTCGCCAGCTTGTCATTTCACAGAAACTAATGACTGAAAAAGAAATAGATGCATTATTTGGATGACATGGCCAGGATCTGGGTAGAATCATATGGCTGCTCTGCAAGTTTTGCAGACGCAGAAATGATCTCAGGCCTGATTGTAAATGGAGGTCATACACTGGCATCAAGCGCAAAAGACGCCGAGATGAGTCTCATTGTTACCTGTTCTGTCAAGGACGCCACAGCAGACAGGATGGTCAACAGGATAAAAAAACTTCAATCAAAACCCCTCGTCGTTGCAGGGTGTCTGGCAAAGGCAGAACCAAAAACAGTTGAACGGTTCGCAGAAAACGCAAGCCTCATGGGTCCAAACTCCATTGGGAAGACCCTTCTGGTAATAGACTCTGCCCTGGCAGGAAGAAAAAAAGTCGAGTTGGAGGCAACGGACCTTACCAAGACAGGCCTGCCAAAGGTGCGGCTGAACCCGGTGGTCGGAATTGTGGAAATTGCCAGCGGGTGCATGAGCGAATGCACCTTTTGTCAGACAAAACTTGCCAAGGGCAATCTTGCATCATACAGAATTGGCGACATTGTTCGCCAGGTGTCAGTCGAGGTATCCGATGGATGTATTGAGGTATGGCTCACATCAACTGATAATGGCTGCTATGGTCTTGATATTGGCACAACCCTGCCCGAGCTTGTAAACCGGGTAGCCGAGATTCCAAAAGAATTCATGGTTCGTGTCGGGATGATGAACCCCATGTATATGCCCAAAATAAGAAACGGCCTCCTAGAATCATTTGAGAGCCCCAAGGTCTACAAGTTCCTCCACATTCCCGTACAGTCAGGTAGCGATAGGGTGCTAAACGAGATGAAACGTGGACATACTGCAGCAACCTTCCGTGATACAGTAAGGAGATTCAGGTCCAGGTTCCCAAGATGCACAATATCAACTGACATCATAGTAGGATTTCCAACTGAGACCGGGCAGGACTTTGAGAAAACAATCGAGATCTTGGAGGAGACTGAACCAGAGGTAGTAAACATCTCAAGGTACAGCCCGAGGGATGGGACACCGGCAGCAGGCATGGAACAAATAGCAGTATCCGAGGTAAAACGGCGAAGCAAGACAATCTTTGAACTTGCAAACAGGATTTCTCTGAAAAACAACAGAGACTGGATAGGCTGGAAGGGCAGGGTGTTGTTCACAGAGCACTCAGATGGAAAGGTCCGCGGCAGGAACTTTGCATACAAATCTATCCTTGTCGATGAACCGGTAAGGTTGGGGGACACCAGACAAGTCCAGATAACAGATGCGACAAGTCATTGTCTTTACGGTCTGATCGCTAGCTAAAACTTTTAGATCGAAGTTTGGATCAAAATTAAGTAAGAAGGTTTTTTATTCTATTTTGCAAGGGGTGTGCATGGACTTTGTTGAGCCTGTTCTTTTGGTCGGAATTGGCGGCGCAGGCTCCAGGCTTGCCGTCCAGGCACATCAGCTAATTGGCGCAGATTATGTGTCAATATCGCACGACAGCAATGATTTAGACTCTGGAGACATCAAAGTTCACACACAACCATACGTAAACACTTCTGCATATTTGATTCGCGCACATGCTCAAAAATCGATGGATAAAATTCGAGGCAAAATATCCGACTATTCCACTGTCATAATTTTGGCAAATCTGGCAGGCAGGGCCGGTTCTGCAATATCACCGCTTGTGGCATCGGCCGCAAAGGAGGAGGGAAAAACCGTGCTCTCCTTTGCAATCATGCCATTTAGATTTGAAAAAGAGAGGTTGTTTTTGTCAGGGATTTCACTCAAGAGGCTTCGTGCAGGCTCTGATGCCACAATCGTAGTAGACAATGACGCATTGCTTGAGAGCAACCCGGATTTGACTTTGAAGAAATGCTACGAAATAACCAACCATGCAATCATGTATGTGATAAACTCGCTTGGCTCCAGTACACTTGCAGGCGACGTCAGTATTCTTTCTACAAGCAAGGATGTAAAAGATATCGAGGTATCATTGCGTGATTCTATAAAGATGCTTTATGAGGACGCACCGCCATCCAGTGTCAAAAAGACAGTGCTGTACGTTTTTGGAACCAACAACGTTTCTGTTGGAAAGATAAGCTCGATAACCAACACGCTAAGCGGCATATTTAATGAAAATAATACTAGTGTGAGTTTGGCCACAACGCAAGGCGATAAGACTCAGGTCGTCATGGTCACCACAGTGCAGGGGTCACTCAAGTTTGACAGCTATGACCCACTCGGGATCATCCCTCAGGAGAACGTTCTTGACTGGGATGTGCCAGAATCGAGTATCAAAACTGGAATCGAGTTATATCAGTTAGAATGATCATTTAGATTTTTTCTTGGGTTTCGAGGAGGATTTCTTAGTTTCTTTTTGTTTTTCTGACTTTTTTTCTGCCTTTTTTGGCTTTTCCTTTTGCTCTGGTTGTTCTTTTGGTTTTGGCTTTTCCTTTTGCTCTGGTTGTTCTTTTGGTTTTTCTGCTGTCTCTGTCATGGATGCTGCCTCAGGCACGACCTCAATTTTCTTGCCTGTCTCTTTCGGTTTTTCTTCCTCGTATGAGGATACCAAAACATACCCCTCCTCTGTCTTTGCCATCTTGACTCGAATTTTTCGTGGCGGGTTTCTAATACCACGCTTCCACACCGCCTGGCTTAGGTCTTGGTCGATTTTGATCTGTTCTGTCTTCATGTGATGAGTGGCAAATTCTCGTATCATGTTAATTGCACGTTTTGCCCTCCGGTTGTTTGGGGAGAGCCATACTTTTCCGAGATTAATTGTGTAGACGCGTTCTGCCTCTTGCGACATCTTAGCCTACCTCGACGTCCGTGCGACGCCACTCTCTGCGCTTTGGATTTGTCCTGACCTGTCTTTTGGTTCTAAGAATGATCCATGCAGGTACTGCCGAGTTTTGTTTTTTCTTTTTAAGCAACCGTATTTTGCGTGCAGATGACTTGCGTGCAGCCATAGAAAGACAGGCAATGGACCCTCTTTTTAAATGAATCTGGCATTTTGGAGATTTTGATTACAGCAGATTGTTTTGTTTGAAGACATCTGCCAGCTGTTTTAAAATTCTAGCTGATGCACCCCAAATCATGTTATCATTGTGACTAAGCACATATGACTCCAGTAATGATCTGTGATTTTCGTCATCGTCAATTTTGAGTGTTTTAAGAAGATTGATTAGCGGTATGTGTAATATTTCATCGACTTCGGAATTTGGTTTTACAAACGAGACATCGGTCAAAACAGCAATGAACGGAATTATTGTAAAACCCGAGTTTCGTGTCCTGACAGGACTCAACTGTCCTATTACCTGCTGCCTTGATACACCCAGTGAGATCTCTTCTTTGGTTTCACGGATTGCGGTGTCCAGGAGGTCAAGATCAGACTCGGCGATCCCACCGCCGGGAAACGAGATCTCGCCACCGTGCTGCGACAGGTTTGAGGATTTTTTGGTCATGATTATTTTACAATCTGTGCCGTAAATTACCACCAAAACTGCTGCGTGTTTTGTATTTCTGTCGTTAAGGTATGGCGTAATGTCCGACGACAACGATTTTTTTATTTTGCCTAATCTCAATGAGTAAATTTATCCGATTACAGTTATTGAGTTATCGCTTGCCCTCAGCGTACTTCAAAGGTTATAATCATGTAAAATTTAGAGTAGACAAATGACAGTAAGGTACGAGATCAACCCTCCAAGGGTCATACAAAACAAGATTCTGTCCCACAGAGAAGTCCGGAGCTCGCTTACAAAGGTACAAAAAAGAATTGGCCTGGCAGGAAAATATTGCGATGGAATTCACCTGACAGATTCTGTCTTGGGCATACCTCGAATCTCGCCAATAACAACTGGCGCCATGATCCGGAAAAACGGATTGGATCTGGATATAACTGCGAGTCTTCGAGTAAGGGACAGAAACATCACCGCACTCACCCAGTCCGTGTATGATGCGATTCTTTTGGGGCTGGACGGCCTGCTGATATTAAAGGGGGACGAGCCACCAAAAGGCCCCAAGGACTCCAAACTTGTCCCAAGCGAGGTGGTGAGGCATTTCAAGGAGCTTGGTTTTGACAAAAACTTGGATTTTTTCCTTTCAATTCCTGCAGAGCCGGATTTTGACAAGATTCAAAAAAAAATAGACGTAGAGCCAACGGGTTTTGTGACTCAGGTCATCCAATCTCCTGATCAGGTATTCAGACTGGCGGATGCCCTCAAACCACAGGGTTTCAAGATCATTCCATGCCTGATGATACCCTCCGAAAACAATTCAAATTCCGCAAAGATGGTAGGAGTTGATTTTAGTAAATATGAGAGGGATGTGCTGGGATTCATTTCCAAGATATACAAGGCAACAAAGGATGTCCTGATTACGTCGCCAAACGATTTCAAGGCCTCACTTAAAGTACTGGCCAAGCTTAAAAAAGCAGGTGTCGTATGAAACCAGACTTTGTAGACGCGCTTAAGCAGAAGATTTTGTTGTTTGATGGCGCGATGGGAACCGAGATTCAAAAATTTGAGCCAAAGCCGGAAGACTTTCCTGAGGGCAAGGACGGATTCAACGATGGTCTTGTTCTGACACACCCAGAATGGATTAAAAAAATTCACCGTAGTTATTTGGAGGCTGGCGCCGACTGTATCGAGACGAACTCCTTTGGTTCAAACAAGATAAAGCTTGACGAGTATGGATATGGAGACAGAACAATTGAGATAAACACAAAGATTGCCGAGCTTGCAGTTGGTGTGGCATCCGAGTTTTCCGACAGGCCAAGGTTTGTGATTGGCAGTATGGGCCCGACCGGATTTTTGCCTAGCTCAAACGACCCAGACTTGGGACAAAAACCACTTGAGGAGATAAGAGATGCATACAATCTTCAGGCCCAGGGCCTCATTGCGGGCGGCGTTGACGCCTTGCTTATAGAGACAAGCCAGGACATCCTTGAGGTGAAGCTTGCCATAGAGGGAGCACACGATGCGATGAAAAAATCCGGCAGGAAGATACCCCTGATTGCAAATGTGACACTTGATCAATACGGAAAGATGCTCCTTGGCACCAGCATCCAGGCAGCATACACTACAGTATCCGACATGGGAATAGACGTGTTTGGCCTCAACTGCTCCACCGGCCCAATTGAGATGACCCCAAGCGTTCGCTGGCTGGACGAGCAGGAAGACCTCAATTTGCTCGTAGTTCCAAACGCAGGCATGCCTGAAAACGAGGGAGGCCATGCAGTATACAAAATGACGCCGGAAAAAATGGCCGGCGCGCTAAAGGAATTTGTAACAAAATACCGCAAAGTACGAATAATTGGTGGCTGTTGCGGCACAACGCCTGCCCACATTGCGGCGCTGCGAAAAGTAATTGATGAAAAACTGTCAACTAGTTAAGTATTTAGAAAAAAACTTGGCAAAAAAGACACTTGAAGATAACTCGGGTCAGTTCAGCACTAAAGGCAGTCGAGGTAAGGCAAACACCACCCCCCCTCATAATTGGCGAGAGGCTCAACACGCAGGGCTCAAAAAAGGCAAAACAGCTTGTGATGGCAGACGACTTTGAGGGGCTAGTGAGTCTGGCAAGAACCCAAGTCGAGGACGGCGCACACTGTCTGGATGTGTGTGTTGCCACCACCGAACGCTCCGACGAACTCGGATTCATGGTAAAGCTAGTCAAGCGACTGTCGCTTGAAATCGATGCACCGCTTGTCATAGACTCTACCGACCCAGCAGTAATCGAGGCAGCAATACGGCAGATCCCCGGCAGGCCCGTAATCAACTCGATCAATTTGGAAGGGGACGGGTCAAGATTCCACAGGCTTGCCCCGCTTATGGCAAAGTATGGTGTTTCTGCAATAGCATTATGTATTGGGCCAAAAGGCATGGCAAAGACACCCCAGCAGAAACTGGAAACTGCTGAGCTTTTGTTCGATGCTGGAAAAAAATATGGCCTCAAAGAAAGTCAGTTTATCTTTGATGTCCTGACATTTACACTTGCCACAGGCGAGGCAGAGTTTGCAGATGCTGGCAAAAACACAAT
>SBBK01000145.1 GCA_005240025.1 archaeon | reverse complement strand
TTCCAGAGTCAAGCTTCCTGTGTTCTTTGTATTTTTCCGACATCTCCTTGAAATCGATTCCAATCTTTTCTTTCTCTTTTCGTAGCTCGGCCGTGTCTATTTTTGTGCCATAAACAGAATTTACAGCCTCAATCAGGGTTGCCGATGCGAGGGGGTCTGGACTTGAGTTATCGGCATTCACAAGAAGCGTAATTGCCCGAATCTTGCGCACAAGACACTCATTTAGGATGCTGCCTGGAATACCGGTGATGAAACCCTGGGAGATCATGTTTATGCCTTTTTCAGACATTATTCTGCACAGGTCTTCTTCTGCAGCACAAAACACCTTTCCACCGTGCTCATCACTTGCAACTCCGTCCAATATGACAAACTCTTTTGTGCCTTTTTGTTCGGCCCAGTCCAAAATGGTTGATGCTATTTCGTACAGCCCCTCCATCCGCAACGTGATCTCGCAAATTATTGCACAGATGGTTCCGTTTTTGTTTGAGTAAAAGCGAAACGGGTGTCGCAGTCTGCCTTGGATGAAAACAGTTGATGGCGGGAGATGTCTGGAATGGAGATATCCTATCTCATGCATTTTCAATTCTTGGATCATGTGCCCTACAGCCAAGGGTCCTGCAAGTCCTGGACCGACAAAGCCTGCAAAAATTACTGGACTCTTGTAAGTGGCTTTTTTAATCTCATGTACTCGCTCTGATGTGTTTTGCCGCATTATGGTGTTGGTTTTTTCCTGCAACTAATTACTCTTATGGATGAACAAGTCCAGCATAGTTCTGCCTCTCTCGGTAAGTGAGTATATGGCATATTGACCGACATGTTCTCTTCTGATAAAGTCATAGTCAACACAAAAGCGCAGATAATTCAAAAACGATCTCTTCATGCGGATCTTTGAGCATGTGTAAAGGTTAGAAAATGTCATGGGGTTCCCTCTCAACTGATACAAGAGCTTCAAAAGCGATAGTGTTTTGTAGTCCCGAGAACGGGCCCTCACCGCATCCAGCACCTCCTCACTCTTTAGTATGATGAAATCATCAAACTTGTCTGCCATCTCAATTGGGATGTATGTGAGCCGTGCTTTCATGTTACGGTACCATACGGTAAATTACTTTATTAATCTTGGCCTAAAATTTTGTTGATCTTGTGCCAAGAATTTTAAACTAAGGTAAAAATTCGGAAGTTTAGGCCACTGCGGGTAATGATTTTTCTTCCTTTTTGAACTCTCTTCGTATCTTGGCAATTATTGCTGCGAGTTGCATGGCATGCGCCTCATCCAGGGTTTCACACATAACATACTTTGATCCCAATGATGCTTGAGTATCACCGGATTGGGACAACCGGAATCCTGTCACAACTAATTGTTGTGGCAGTGACTGGCATTGCAGCCCACGACAAAACAGTCCTCTTGCTGTCTGAAACAAATGCTATGTTTTTTAGCAGTTCCGGCAGGCCGTATGTGATTCGCACAGGTTTTGCTGGGACCATCTTACCGTTTCTGATACTCCAAATCCCGCTTCTTGCAGTGCATGAAAAATCTCCTCTTATTGGGTTGACCGGATATGTGTACCACAACCTACTTACCAAAATGCCGTTTTTTGTTTCCTTAATTATCTCCTCATGACTGGTCTTGCCGGATTCAATGGTGAGGTTGTGTGGTGCAGCAGCAGGTATGGGTGTGGTGCTACGGCCATGCGGAGAGCCAGCCCTTACTGCGTTACCAGACGAAATTGTATGCTCTTTGAATGCGTCGTAACAGTTCGAATAGGTGTTTTCAAAAACTCCGTTTCGTATGTAGTACGTGTTCTGGGTCGGACTTCCCTCGTCATCAAAGGATTTGGCTCCAAAGCCATTAGCAGCGTGCGGCTCGTCAAGTAAGCTCAACCCATCGGTTGCAATCCTAGCGCCGATTTTTTCTGAAAAACAACTCCTGTTCTCAGAGTATGTCTTAAGACCAAAGTTTGGGGTAAACACAAATGACAAAAGCTCTCCAACTGCCATCGGCTCAAAAACTATCGTAGTCATCCCGGCCTCACAATTCTGGGGATTTGCAGAGCGGAGGCACATCTGTTTTGCCTCAAATCCGATCGATCCTGCATCAAAATCTGCCAGGATTCTGGAATTTGCCTGGCCGACTCCACTTGCATATTCGGACTCTGTATTTATTGTGCCTGAAACATAGGTTGCATTTTCAGTCAAATTCAGCTGGTTTGTATTTTGTACCTCGTAATGATCACAGACAATGTTTAGTGAGCCCGAGATTCGCGTTATTTTTTTATGGTCTGCAGAATTTATCATTTGCTGGGCAATGTCTGCCGCATCCAGAGGGCTGACCTCCCAGAGTTTTGCGTCGTTTGCTTTTTGCAGTTTTGCAGTTCTCGTCTCAGACGGCAGGGACTGCCAGAATTCTCTTCTGGTCAGCTTTTGTGCCGAACGTAATGCAGCATCTACCAGCACTGACGGTTCTAGTTTTGTTGACTGACACGAAGCGATTCTCTTGCCGTGTATCAGGCGAACCCCCATGGATGTTTCGTAGTTTTCCTTTGTTTCTGTTATTTGCGAATCTGTAATTCGTACTGTGATGATTTTTTTTGAGCAAAACACAGACTCACACTCGTCCACTCCGATTTTTCTTGAATATGAAATTGCCTCGCTACAAACAGACACGCTTATGCTGCTCTTGGGTTTTTGTATCGGAATTTGTCGATTTTTACAAGCTCAAAGTAAGAACCAAAGCGAGTCACATCATCCACTCTATCAAGCTCATCGTCTTCCGAGTCTGAACTGTACACTTTGAGAATCTTGTATGTGGTTGTTCTCTGAGCTGGCTTTCTGCCTATCTGTGAGATTAGACGTCTTATCTCCCCTGGCTGTAGGATCTGGCCCCACTGCGCTCCTGCCGATGTAGATATGCTTTCATTGATGAGAGTCCCGCCAAAGTCATTTGCGCCCCATGCGAGTAAAACCTGGGCCATTCTGGGTCCTTCTTTTACCCACGACATCTGAATGTTATTGATGAAGTTGTTTAGCATTATTCGCGCTATGGCATGTGTAAGCATGACGTCGTTTGCACTGGCGCCTGCCCTTATGCCTTCATGAAGATCGTACCTGTACATGGGCGCCTCATTAAAAATAAAGTTGAGCGGTACAAACTCGGTAAATCCGCCAGTCTCTTTTTGGATCTCACGTATCTTTGCAATGTGCCTTACTCTGTCTTCTGGTGTCTCTAGGTGGCCAAACATCATGGTTGCAGTAGACCTGATCCCAAGATTGTGGGCGGTTTTGATGACCTTTACCCAATCACTTGCGCTTATTCTTCCAGGCGAAATCTTGTCGCGAATCTGCTGGTCAAGTATCTCAGCTGCCGTGCCGGGCAGGGTATTGACGCCTGCATCCTTGAGTCTTGACAAATATTCTTTGACCGTTATGCCAGATTGCTTTGCACCGTATGAGACTTCTTCCGGTGAAAAACCATGTATGTGAATGTCTGGAACTTCTGACTTGATTGCTCTGCAAATGTTTTCATACAAACTGCCTTCCATGTCCGGGGGTAGCCCTGCCTGGATGCAGACCTCGGTTGCACCGAGTGCGCGCGCCTCTTTAGCGCGGCGCACTATCTCTTCTGTTGGCAAAAAATATCCCTCCTCTTCTCTAAAGTCTCTGCTGAATGCGCAAAACCCGCACTGTTTTATGCACACGTTTGTAAAGTTGACGTTTCGATTTATTACAAAGGTGACAATGTCGCCAACACGCCTGCGCCTAAGCTCATCAGCTACCAGTCCGACTAGGTGAAAGTCAACATCGCGCGCTCCATAAAGGCTGACCGCTTCTCCAATGGAAATCTCTTTTTCTGCTAGAGCCCTGTCAAGAACATGTGCTATTACAGGTTCTGCGTTTTTCAAAAGAGAGTCAATGTTTGTCACTTCCAATACCAATCCACGACCAGACCTTCTTCGTCGCTTATCTGCTGCATTTTACCGTAAATTTCTAAATTCACCATCCAAATAAACTCTGGATACACCGGAAATCTTGCTTTTAACTCAAACCCTGCACTGTGCGTGTTTTTCTGTATGCGTTCTATTTCCGGCCAACCAAATTCAGGGTTTACATAATCAGGCGTGAGCGGTGAAATTCCACCCCAATCGTTTATCCCGGCATCGATAAAACTCTGATACGAATCTGGTGAAAGATTTGGCGGGATCTGGATGTTCATTGTCGGCATTATTATTCTACACAGGGCAACTATTGTCTTAAAGTAATCTTCTTCAGCTGATGCAGAACCGCGCATCCTCGTGTCTGGTTTTGGCTGAAAGTTCTGCAAAATCACTTCCTGTATGTGACCGTGTTTCTGGTGTAGCCTTTTTATCTCAAAGAGCGAATCTATTATCTCATGCGGTGTTTCACCAATCCCAACAAGTACGCCCGTGGTCATGGGTATTTTCAACTCACCAGCTGATTCCAAAACGCGTAACCGCGCACTTGGATTTTTGCTTGGGGCAAGATGGTGTGGCATGTTTTTCTGAGTCAGACGTTCACTAGAGCTCTCAAGCATTAGGCCCATACTGCCGTTGGTCTTTTTTAGGTCGTTTAATTCAGGTTTTGTTAGGTTGCCCGCATTGGTGTGGGGGAAAAGCCCTTCAGAGAAAGCAATCTCTGACACATGAGCAAGATATTCTGGCGTGCTTGAAAATCCGTTTTTTTTAAGCCACTCTCTTGCCTCTTGATATTTTTGTTCGGGCCTCTCCCCTGTCACAAAGAGCGCTTCGACACATCGATATCTCTTTGCAAGTCTGGCCAAATTGCGCACATCGTCTTTACTCATCATTGAGAGTTTTGTCTGGCCCGGCTCTGCCTTGTATGTGCAGTATCCGCAAATATCACTGCAAAGATTTATTGAATTGAAAAATGCTTTTTTTGAAAACGTGATCTGTTTTTTGTACCTGTCACGAAGCGTTTTCGCTGTCTCGTATATGTCATCTGCTCTTCTGGCCATCGAATCAAAGACTTCGTACATCTGAGATCTTGTGATCTCTTTTCCATCGAGTACTCGATTTAGCTGCTCGCAATCAAATACAAGATCGCTCAATACGTGGGGTTTTTGTTTGTAGTATTTATCTTTGTGTGGAGTTGGCAGGCAAACCATTTGCGAGATTTGAGGCGGGTCTCTCATCCAGTGTTATTACCATGTCTGTGACTTTACCATCGCGCAAAATCTGCAGGACCATCTGGTCACCAACCGTCTTTTGGCGCTGCAGGTGAATTAAAATGTCATCAATTTTTCTTACCACTTTGCCATCTACTGCAAGTATCACGTCTCCACCTATCTGGTATTTTACTCCGTCTATTTCCGCAGTTTCTGTGGTTCCGCGAAGACCTGCCTTCTTTGCAGGACTTTCATCTAGTACGTTTATCACCAGAAATCCTCTGGCGTCTTGCAATCCAAGAATCTGGGCTATGTCTGGATCAATATCTCTTCCAGATATCCCTACCCACGGATGGTGATAGATCTGATTCTCAATTAAAACTGGAACGATTTTTTGTACTGTTCTTGATGGTATGGCAAACCCAACGCCGGCAAAATCTCCACTCTCGGACTGGATTGCCGTGTTTATTCCTACTACCTCGCCCTTCATATTCAAAAGTGGGCCGCCTGAATTTCCAGGATTTATTGCGGCGTCTGTTTGTATTATGTCCGGAATTTGAAATCCACTGTCCTGTGATGGGAGCAGACGGCTAAGCTGGCTTACTATTCCTGACGTCATGGAGCCAGAAAGACCAAACGGGTTACCTATTGCAGCAATCTGCTCGCCTACACGAAGCTTTGAAGAATCACCAAGCGGGAGGGGGTACAATGCATCTGAGCTTGCATTAACTTTGATGACTGCAAGGTCAGTAAATACATCAACGCCTACGACCTTTGCGTTAAAGGATCTTCCGTCCAAAAATGTCACAACTACTTTTTCCGCATTGTTGACTACGTGATCGTTTGTTATTATGTGACCTTCTCTGTCATAAACAAAACCAGACCCAATACCGCTGACTCCTCGCAACTCTGGGTTTGGTCTCTTTACGTTAATTCTGACCACACCAGATTCTGCATTCTCAAAAATTTCGACAAGCGACAGCTCTTTTGATTCTGTTTTTTCCTGTGACCTGTCTTGTGCAATGACTGTGTTTTTAGTTGTCTTTGAAATGTCATCAATGGTTGGTACCTGGTTTGGCGGATTGAGGATGATGCTGTATGCTACAAGTGCTATGACTAGTCCTAAGAGTCCTCCAATTATTGCAGTAGATTTTGCCAATAGCATGACAGCTAGCGGATGTTCTATAATCTTTGCTCAGCTATTGCTTGATGTCTGGACTTTGTGCGATTGCCTCAAACCGTGATCGAGTCTTGCAGATGGTCTCTCATGGAATATGCCCTGCCCCTCCAGGACACAGCCATCTTGCTTTTTGCCTGTAACATTCCGCACAGAAATCCGGAGACCACTACAAAACTTCCTAACGGTCCACAAATCCCATGCTGTATCTTTATGGACAATGACCTCGCATCCAAAAGTCCCGCACCGTACAATAACCCAGATGATGCTGCCGATGCCCAAAAAAGGGCAGAAAATGACAACGAGGTGTCAAAAAACACGGCAGAGTATACCAGCAACGCATACGGCATCAAAAGTAAAAATAAAACGGCAAAAAAGATACCAACCGCAATACTGCTGTTCTGCAGGTAAAGCGGAATCATTAGCCGTTTGAGACCATTCCACAGACTCGACCAGTCACGAGCCCACACCGCATCAATTAGGTGGTCTCCTCGAACCATCCGCATCTTGTGACCGTGCTCTTTGACTTTTTTGCCCAGTGCCCCATCCTCAATTATCTCCTGGCGAACGCCTTGGTGTGTGCCGACCTCCTCGTACACATGTCTCTTTATTACAAAAAAACTCCCAAAGAAATATCCCGTTTTCTTTGCAGGATCGTTTACTCGAAGTGCAGAAAACCGTGTGTGCAAAAATGTAGAAAGAACTGGCAATGTTATCTTTGTCCATGTGTCAAGGCAGATCATTTTTGGGATGACTGTGAGGGCATCAAGCTCAAGTGACAAAAGGTGGGATACTGCAAGCGAGATCACGTTTTTAGAGTGTCTCGTATCGGAATCCGTAAAAAGCAAGAGCTCGCCGGTTGCCCTTTTGTATCCCTCCATGCACGCCCAGTTTTTTCCCATCCATCCGTCCGGCTTTGGTCTTGCACTGATGTGGACAATTTTTGAGTTCTTTTCTGCATATTCTTGAATTATTTTGCCTGTTGCGTCCTCTGATGAGTCATCTATGGCAATAATCTCATAATTTTCATAGTCTTGATCCAGTAAGGAATCCAGGCATTTTTTGATGAACCGTTCCTCGTTTCTTGCAGGTAAAATCACGGAAACTTTGGGAGTATGGTGTTTTTTTTGCTCAAATCTGTCAAGGTATGGCGTCTTTGTAAACGAGTCTGACATTGATTTTATGAATAGTCCCCATGCAACAGAAACGCCGACTAAAATGGCAAAAAAAGCATAATTGAGCACATCGATAAATTCCATGTCACTTCTCGATTTCTTGCTTTATTGACTCTAGTGCCTGCTCTGTGCCATTTTTAATGTGTTTTTTGAGCATTCCTGTAAACATGCCCATCATACCGGAAAGTTTGATGTCCCAGACGGTTACGAGTTTGGTTGCATTGCCTTGCGGTGTCAGGCTCAGCGTTTTGGTACCATTTAGAACCCCCTCTGTGAACTGAGCAACTATTTTTTCTTTTGGATAGAATGTGACTCTTTGCATGCATTTGGAGTCCTTGAAGGCAATTGTAATTTCGCGCGTAACTACGTTGCCTTCTTTTGATATGTTGCGGATTTGTTTTGTGCCCTTCCAAAATCTTGGTTCACCGTCAATGTCAGAAACAAGTTCCCAGACTTTATCTGCTGGCGCGTTTATTGTGATGGTTGCCTCTATGGTTGCCATGTGTGGGTTTTTTCTAGCTGAAATATTAGCCTTGACTTATGAGGCTCTGGCAAATTAGCAGCTGATCTCACAAATTTTCATTCGTAATATCACCAGCGAACCGCCGTCAGGCTACCTGCACCTAACGCCCACTTTCCAGACCTCAGAAAATCCACTGTTAACACTCTTCAGGAGTCAAAATCGAACGATAACTTTGTCACTTATGATTCATCCGGATTAAAATTGAAAACTGCCGTCTCAGTAATTCCGTCGTGCGTCGAACTTGCAGTGTACTTGCCGCCCTGTTCCCATCCCGGCCCACCGGCAATGACGAGAGTTGAAAAGACGCCTCCTTTGACAACAACCTTCTCTGACCAGACCTGCTGATTGGCCGGATTACTAATTGCGAGGCTTACCGTTGTGCCAGAGTCAACACTGCCTGAAATCGAGATTATGTCTCCACGTACATATGATGTCTGGTCCAGTTCCAGATTCTTGATAACTTGAGGCTGCTCTTCCACATATGTTGTGTCTTGACTCATTGCCACAATGGAAATGACCAGTACTGCCATAACTATCGCTGAAACGCCTATTGCAATGTTGCGGGCTTTTGGCCTGCCTTGTATTTTTGGAATCTTTTTTTCTTCGATTGGTCTGGGGGGTGCGATCCTTGTTGGCTCCTTTGGCGGCGGGGGCACTATTCGTTTTTCGGGAATATTGACAATTCTTTGAGGTTCTCGGGCCTTGGGCTTCAAATAACGGGAAATCAGGCCTTCTACGTACCTTCTGTCGTCAATGGTGACTAGTTTTTTTGCCAGAAAGTCCGACTTGATCCTAAGTAAGCGTTCTTGGTCGCCGTGACCCGCCTTGAGAATTGAGTCAATATCGTCTGTAAAAAACTGACCCATGGATCTACACTGCTGCAGTTTTAGATAAATTAATTGCTGGTAAAGATTAC
>SBBK01000155.1 GCA_005240025.1 archaeon | reverse complement strand
CCACAAAACACTACCAAACATACAAGTAAACGAAGTCAAACTTTCAAAATTTGAAAAATTAACACCTGATGTTTCAATATATGCGGCAGCAAAGCTGTTATTTTCCAAAAAAACAAGACTCCTGGTTTTTTCTGAGCATGATAAACCTATTGGAATAATTACATCATCTGATATGCTAAGGGCGTTTAGAAAAACAGGCTATTCACCATCACTTTCTTCTGTCATAAGTAAAAAGGTCTACATGTGTAGCCACGACGACAAAATTCTTGATGCAGTAGAACTAATGCACAAAAAACGAATTGGCAGCGTCATAATAGAACGGCCCGAAGACAATTATGGTATTTTTACAGAACGAGACCTAATTTTCAAAGTTTTGAGCAATAAAACCCAGCTGGGCGAAAAGCTCGAACTTTACTCCACATTCCCCATCATAACAGCAAACGACGGAATCTCAGCCAGCACTGCGGCTAGTATTATGGCTGCAAAAAACATCAAAAGATTGGTTCTGGAAAAAAATGGCGAAATTGTTGGGATTGTAACTGCAAGGGATCTGGTTGAAGCCTACACACATTATGTATCGGATATGCTGTCTCCGGAATGAATTATTTCATCTATTTTGACAAATTTTATCTGATTTTCAACGATTCTTAGCAAAAGATCCTTGGTGATCACTTAAACAACACTGACATTCATTCGTGTAACATTCACTCTGTAACTCATGAACGCACTGACCACAATCACATCTTTTGGACAACAAAAATATGAATGTGGTTTTAGATTATTAAAACTGGCGCTAATTCTTTACTTTGATATTGTTACTCATGTCGTTTTTGGAAAGTCAAATGGTGGGTTGATAGCACCCAAATCCTCTCGTCTTGATAGATTTCCCTCAAAAAGTCCTTTCCCAATGTGTATGTTATCTATGTGAGAAGAAAGCATCTGCTTATCCTCGAATATCGAAGAACAATACGGACACCTGATCTTATTTGGAATCTCAAGCTCAGGCAAGGTTATCGATTGTTTTGCAACATTCCCAGCAAGAATCTTTTGTGATATCACTCCAATTGGGGTTTTATCGTCCAAAACAATCAAACGACGTACATTGTTTTTACTCATTAATGAAATAGCATCCTTAATTTTTGAATTTTTTTGAATAGTAAGAAGAGGCGTTCGCATGATTTCTTTTAAAGTGATTCTGGTAGGATCTTTTCCTTTTGCAACGACATCAAAGAGCACGTCTCTATGGGTTACAATTCCATTTATCTTGTCTTCATCTTTAATTACAAGACTATCGACACCGTTTGCCTCCATCTTTTTTACCCCCTCAGATACCGTCTCATTCCCATCCTGCATAACTAGTGTGGTATCTATAAATTCGGAAATGGGCCGATCTAAAACGGTGTTCACAAGTAAAAATCGACCTACATTCATTTTAAGACCTAGATTGATTTCCAGCTATGAGAACCAACAAAATCAACAACTACTAGGGGTGACTCTTGGTCAAAATAACTGACGAAATAATCTCACTAATGATAAGGGAGGGAAATATTGTATATGTCGGAACAGTCGATGTGCTCGGCGTTCCAAACATTTCTCCACGGTATGTGATGGCAATACTTGAAGACGAAAAAATGGTATTCGCGGATGCTTTTATGAACAAAACTTTTGCCAACATCAAATCTTGGTCCAAAGTTACTGTAGCTGTTGTTGACAAGGAACACAAAAGTGGATTTCAACTAAAGGGCGAAGTCGAAGAAATCACCGATCAAATTCTCATCGACCAGGCAAAAACCAAACTGCGAGAGCTGGGCTTTACCACCGGCCCAACCATAGTTTGGGCAGTAAACGTTAAAGAAATCTATTCCATAAAACCAAGCGAAAATTCCAAACTACCTTTGATGTCCGCATATGGATAATGCGCCTAAATCAGAGGACGAGTTCGAATCTTTTTTCTTGGTAACCCTTGTCTAGGCTGCCGACAACTGGGATCTTGTTTAAGCAAAACCTACACCTATTTTGATCATCCAGATCCCATTTCAGAATGTCAGAGCCATATCTTCTTATCACCACTCTCTCACACTCTGAACAGTAGGTGCTTTCGTATTTGTGGCCAGGGACATTTCCAATGTAGACGTACTTGAGACCCTCCTTTCTTGCAACCTCATGATGGGCTTCAAGAATCTCAACAGGTGTTGGGTCAAACTCCATCATCTTGTAGTCCGGATGAAACCTCAAAAAATGAACTGGTATTTCCGGGCCGAAATTATCATAGATGAACTTGCACATATTTCTTGCATGTTCCAGGCTGTCCCCAACCTTTGGAACCACAAGATCGGTGATTTCTACATGAATGTTAGTTTTTTTCAGCTCAAGTAATGTATCAAAGATCGGCTGTGAGCTTGGAATCCCAACATATCGCCTGACGAACTTTTGCTCACCATTTCCCTTAAAGTCAACTGTAATGCAGTCCAAAAACTCAGTCATCATTTTTACCGACTCTGGCGTACAATATCCGTTTGATACGAAAATGTTAAACAAACCATTCTTTTTTGCCAAAACTCCACAATCTCGTGCAAACTCGATAAAAATTGTGGGTTCATTGTACGTGTAAGCTATCCCGTGACATTTGTAATCTAATGCAGACCGGACAAGCTCCTCCGGTGTATAGTCTTGACCTTCTATTTTTCGTCTCTGACTGAGATCAAAGTTTTGGCAATATCTGCAAATCCACGAGCATCCAGTGGTGCCAATTGAAAAAATTTTTGTTCCCGGTCTATAATGGCTGACTGGTTTTTTCTCAATTGGATCTACGTGGGCTGCAGCAACCTTGCCATACACATAGAGCATGAGCTTTCCCTCTTTGTTTCCACGAATTCCGCAAAAACCTGTCTGATCTTTGCCCATTTCGCAGTACCTTGCGCAGGCCAGACATCTCACTTTGTGATTTGGTAATCTCTGATACAAAATGGCCTCTTTTTGCAATATACCGGATCTGTTTTTGTTCGATATTAATGCGGAAATCAATTATCAAGTCTGAAAATTGTAATCTGGTTAATGACTGGCAAAATCGCACTTCAATAATAAAATGTCCGAGAAAATATTCATAGAATCGGCCAAGGCAACCCCTACCTATAAAAAGCAATTTGAAATTGTTGAAAGAAAAGGAATCGGCCACCCTGACACGATTTGCGATTTGGTAATGGACAAGGTTTCAATAGAGCTCTCTAAGCTATACTTGAAAGAGACTGGCGCAATACAGCACCACAACATGGATAAGACAATGCTTGTTGCAGGAAATACAGAAATCCAATTTGGTGGCGGTAAAGTAATCAAGCCGATGAAACTCATAGTTGGTGATAGAGTTACATTTCTTTCAGATGATCATAATGTGCCTATAGGTGATTTTGTGATCAGTACTGCAAAATCTTGGTTTGAAGACAATCTAAGAAATATAAAAGATCAGCACATTGAGTTTCAGTTAGAGCTTGGTCAAAGCTCAAGAAAATTGCAATCGATTTTCAAAAATCCAAAAACATTTGTTTCAAACGACACTTCGGCACTTGTCGGATATGCACCGTTTACAAAAACAGAATCAATCGTGCTTGAAACAGAGCAATACATCAACTCCGAGAAATTCAAGGATGAGTTCCCGGCAGCAGGTGAGGACGTCAAAATACTGGGTTTTAGAAACGGAGATTTGCTGGATCTCACAATTGCAATTGCTTTTGTAGACAAGTACGTGCGATCTGTTGAGGACTATTTTACAAAAAAACACCAAATGCTTGAAGCGATAAACGAATTTGCACGAAAGGGTACCGATCTCAAGATCCACAGCGCAATAAACTGCCTTGATGACCAAAACAAAGGAATGGATGGAATCTATCTTACAGTGCTTGGAACGTCTGCAGACCATGCAGATTCTGGCGAAGTAGGGCGCGGAAACAAGGCAAACCGAGTCATTTCTGTGAGCAGACCTGCCGGAGCAGAAGCGATTGCTGGCAAAAACCCAGTATCTCATATAGGTAAAATCTACAATACACTGTCATTCAAACTTGCAGATCAAATATATCAAAAAGTACCGGATCTTGATGAGGTTTTTGTATGGATGTACAATGTAATAGGCAGACCTGTAAATGATCCAAAAATAGTTGTACAACCAGTAACAAAAACCGACTCAATTGACAAATCACAACAAAATCAAATCAAAGAAATTGTCAACGATAATATATCAAAGATGGACAAGTTTTGCAAAAAACTGTTGTCAGAAAAACATGACATTGCGTAATCTATCCTTTTATCACGCCTAACGGAACAAGCCTTGCAACCTTGGTTGCAATACCAAGCTGGTGTGAAATATCTGCAATTGTATCAACATCTTTGTAAACTTGGGGGGCCTCTTCGACTACCTCGTATCGAGTGGTTGATTTCAGGCAAATGCCTCGTTCCTGAAGCTGCTCAATTATCTGCTTGTAGTTGTAGATCTTATGGGCAGCAGTTCTTGACAAGAGTCTTCCAGCACCATGCACTGTTGAGCCGAAGGTATTCTCAAGCGAATTTGGCTTTCCAAGAAGAACCCAGCTTGCAGAGCCCATTGATCCCGGAATGAATGTGGGCTGCCCAATTTTTCGATATTTTTGTGGAATCTCTGGACTCCCGGCTGGAAATGCGCGGGTCGCGCCTTTTCTGTGGATAACGACCTTTCTATCCTTACCATCTATGTGATGAATTTCAGCCTTGGCGGAATTGTGTGCAATGTCATATACAAGCTTCATGTCCAAATCACTTTCGGATTGTCTAAAAACACGCTCAAATGACCTTCTTGTCCAATATGTGATTGTTTGCCTGTTACTCCAAGAATAATTCATGGCGCATCTCATCGCTTTTTTGTACGATTCCCCCTCTTCAGACAAATTGGGTACGCATGCAAGCTGCTTGTCTGGAAGTTCAATTCCATATTTCTGGTGACTTTGTTCACAAACGGCAAGATAGTCTTTGCAAATCTGGTGACCAAATCCTCTTGATCCACAGTGAATCAGGACTGTCACATCACCTTCTTTACGTAATCCCATTAGCTCGGCTGCATCTCTGTCGTATATTTTATCAATTTTTTGTATCTCAAGAAAATGATTCCCAGATCCGAGACTTCCTAGCTGTGGTGTGCCCCTTCTGTGCGCCTCATTTGAGACCTTTTCTGGCTCTGCCCCCTCAATGTGACCCTTTTCTTCACACATCTCAAGATCGTCATTTGTTGCATAACTGCGATTTACCAACCATGGCACACCTTGTACTAACACCTCATCAAGCTCTGTTCTTGTGAGTCCAATACACCCCTCACGCTTGCTCATTCCAGCTGGAATGGTATCAAAAAGATCAGACACAAGTGCTGCAAGTTTTGGTCTGACTTGCACTTGTGTAAGATTAGTCCTAATTAGCCTAACGCCGCAGTTAATGTCATATCCAACACTTCCTGGACTGATTATTCCTTCATTGTAATCCATTGCTGCAACCCCACCAACCGGAAATCCGTATCCTTGGTGCCCATCTGGCAAAACAATTACGTTTTTCTGGACTCCGCGTAACATTGAAACGTTAACTGCCTGCTGAATGGTTCTGTCAGAAACCATTCTTTTGACCAAGTCATCATTTGCAAATATTCTTACAGGAACTTTCATTCCCATTGTAGGGTTGGCCTCAATTCTGTATTCCAAACTACTGATCTTTTTTGGCTCTAACACTTGGGAAAACAACTCACAACCAATTCAGGTTTTCAAATAAAATAACACAAGCATACATTTTTCACAAATGAGAATCATACGCCCAATTTT
>SBBK01000222.1 GCA_005240025.1 archaeon | reverse complement strand
TGCATAACAGGAAGGAAAAAGCCGCAGTGTGTCAAGCACATGCTTGGATGCTAGTATGTTTTTTTAAAAAAGATTTATGCCCAACCCTCAGCTAAATGTATTTTTTAGAAAACAAAGCTCGCGCTCAAAATGCTGCAGAGTCTCCTCATCAAAGAGGCAGAACTCGATGATTTTGATTGTGGTGTTTTTTTGAAGAAATAGTTTTGCTTGACCGAGTAAAATTTTTGCACACCTGTCCTTTGGAAATCCGAATATGCCTGAGCCGATTGCCGGCATGCAGATGCTCGCGAATCCTTTTTGTGACGCAATGCCCAGTGTGTTGTTTATTGCAAGGGCAAGCTTGGAGTCCTCATCACCCTCCCCGTATCTTGGGCCCACTGCGTGAATTACCACCTTGCATGGCAGGCCGCCTCCACTTGTCATCACGGCTCCACCAACAGGGACAAAGCCAATTTTGTCACTTTCTTCTTGAATTATTTTGCCTCCCCCCTTCAATATGGCAGCTGCCACACCGCCCCCGTGTTGCAAATACGAGTTGGCCGCATTGACAATTGCATCAACGCGCCTCTGGGTTATGTCGCCTTTGATGATCCGAATTGTTTTGTTGTTGATTACGAGCTCGCGCATTCTTAGAACGCCATTCGCAGCATCGTGGCCAGGTTACGTTCCTTTAGCGAGGCAGGATCGCAGCCAAGGGCGTTTATCCTGTTTGAAACCCGTCGCATCAGATAAACTGCCAATTTGTATACCAGAGACCACAGATAGCTGTTTTGATTCAGGTCGTATATTTTAAGAAGTAAAGAGAGCACCCATTGCGAGTTTGGATAGTGCTCGCGGATGTATTCTGCCAGGTAATCCTTGGAGTTGTTTATCTTGTATTTTATGTGCTCAAGGGTTTCTTTTTCCTTTGCATATCCCGTTTGGTCAATTGTTATTTTCCCGTGTCTTAGCGCAAATAACGTGTCATCAAGGGTGTTTTCAGATTCCATTACGTTGACGCACCTGCCCAGAGTTGACAAAACATGCGAGTCGCTTCCTGCCACTCCTATCTTTTTGTGCTCGTATGAAAACTCGGCTGCCCTTGCATTTGAGATGACATCGACGTTGTTGCTGTTAAAGACCTCAATCACATCACAGTGCCTCGCCTTTTCTCTCAGGGCATCAAGGAGGCTAAAGGGATGTGGTGCGCAGGATATTGCGTCTTGTTTTTTTATCTGGTCCAGGACACTCTCAAAGGGGAGACCGGGTTTAATTTCCTGGTGCACGCCATATGCTATGACGTGTGCGCCGGTGTCGGTGGTGATCTCTTCGGCCGGGTAAATCTGAATTTGTTTGTATTTTGAATGGTTGTTTCTATACTCTAGCATTTGGGAATATCCGTCCAGCGTATTGTGGTTTGTAACATACAGGGCCCCAAGGCCAAGCACCTTTGCCCTTTCGAGCTGTTCTGGTATGGTTATGTTGCAGTCGTATGGTGCCTCTCCATAACCTACGTTAAAGTTTGAAAAAGAATTGTGGCAGTGGAGCTCGGTTTTGATGTAATCCAAATCACTTGCAATGATTTTATCAACGATTATAATCTTTTTTGAGCTACCTGAAGAGATCGGTTTTTTTTGGCCGCTGGAGGCTTTTTGCGGTGTCATCAGATGGTACAAACTCGAAATTTCGGATAACTGCAAAGGGGCAGTTCAGGGTTTTTTTCATCACCAGTTCTGCTGCACCGCAGAGCTCGTCTGCCTGCGCAATTGCAGTAATGCGCAGGGTCCTGCCAAAGACATCTTTTTTGCCTGCATAGTCATCAATTGCCTTGATTCCTGCGCAACCTATTGCGCAGTTTGTCTGTCCCTCGCGAAAGGCCCTGCCAAATGTATCAGATATCACAACTGCGATTTTTTTGCCGGTCTTGGCCAGAATTTTTTGCTGGAAATCTGATGCGGATCGGTCCGGGTTTTCTGGCAACAAGGATGCAGTACCGGGTGGGAGGTTGCTTTCGTCCACGCCTGCGTTTGCACACACGATACCGTGCTTTGTTTCCGTAATCATTATGCCGTTTTCTATTCTCACTATTCTCTTTGTTTCTGAGAGGATAACCTCGATTAGCTTTGGATCCTTGTTGTATTCTGATGCGATGCCAACGGCAAGAAGTGACGGAATGACGGTGGCAAGGTCAACTGTTCTACCCTCCTGTTTTGATACAATTTTTTGAGCAATTATGACAATGTCGCCATCCTGCAGATCCTTGAAACTGGAAAGAAAAAGTTTTGTCAGGTCGTCGCCTTTTTGGATTTCTTTTTTTATCACAACCGGGATGGTTTGGAGGGTCAACATACTACGCTGGTTCAGATTCTAATTTAACTTGATTTGTTTTTCCGCTGGAATTTGATGCCAGTGATTTAGTTTATTAAAGACGCGCATATCGAATAAGTAGCGGACAACACGACCCCATGTTTCGGTAATGATAATGTCAGTGCTTTGCCACAGTCTGCAGCTGCATCTTGAGTCCATAGTGCTTGTTTATTATCTCGATTAGGTGTGCAAGGTTTTTGTCCTCAATTATCACGTCCGCCTTTTCCTTTACAATGTCTTGGGCCCTAAACGCAACCCCGACTTCGCATATATCAAAGAGCGTGATGTCGTTTGCCCCGTCCACCGTGACTACAATGTCTTGCTTTTTTTCCTTCCACTCGGCTATCTTTATTTTTGCGGATTTAGCCTTGTCCGACGTTACGTGGATTTTTACCCCATCCAGCTTGCCGTCTTTGAAGACAAGTTCGTTTGAGAACACGTAGTCAAGACAGAGCTC
>SBBK01000043.1 GCA_005240025.1 archaeon | reverse complement strand
ACTGCATCCGATGCCCGGTAGTTGCGCAAAACAATGTCTTTTTTGCCCGTAAAGTACAGGTTTGCCCGCAGCACGTTTCCGCTCTCGTACACTTTGACTTTGACCAAAAAAAGCTCGTTTTCCTCGCAAATCTGCTCGATCATGTTGTAAATGGTAGGCAGTGCATCACGCCTTCCTTCCATAAAACTCTGGATGTGTCTGGCAACCTCGCCTGAAAAGGCCCGCATGTGGAACTCTTTTTTGTCGCCAGACTGCAGCACCACCATTCCCTCCAGCGCATACGGGTCGATGAGCCCGACATGCGTTATCTTGGCAGTGGAATAGTCCGGTTCTTCTTTCTGGCTTATGTTCATCAATGCTTTATTGGTCTTGCCCGATAATAAAGAGTTCAGGTGTGAAGATATGTACAAGTTATCAGTCCTACGCGGTTCTTAAATTCAAAAAGGGCAGATTTGTCTTTGATGAAAATAGACATACCGTTATCGTGTCCCAAATGCGGCGGCAGAATGTACTCGATAGGATACGAGGCAACCCTGAAGATCCTGAGGCCCAGGATTTGGCATGTGTGCAAACAATGCGAGTTTTCAAGGGACGTGGAAGATTTTAAGAGAACAATCTGCTGCGCATGATCAGTACGGGACGCCTGCCTGAATTCTTTTCCTGAGGTTTTGTAGCTGGGTTGCGTTTGGCTGCTTTTTGCCGTACATACCTTGCAGGTAGTCGATTTCGCACTGGAGCATTATTCTCTGGCCGTTGTAGTACGGGTTCATTACCGCGCCGTCACATGCCGATTTTTCAATGTGTGGCACTCCCATGGCGTGCAGTCCCTCATGGCAGGCAGTATGTTGCACATCAAAGGTCTTTAGCTTGTTGTTTGAATTCTGGAATCCTGATATCAGTCCGAGGTCCAGTGCCTTTGTCACAGACATTGGCTTTCCGTCAGGGGTCCAGATGTAGTTTTTTGTATTAAATGTAATATCGCCGCCTATTCCATCTGCCGGCGGGTATGCAAATGCGAGTGTGGACGGGTGGCTTGTCCAAAACGAGTCGGTCTTTGAAAAATTTATCCTGATATCGGCATCTGCCGTCTGCTTGTTTAGCTGGACTATTCTGTTTGGTATGTAAAGGCCGATTTGCAAAAAGGCCAGTTTGAAGACTTCTTGCTCTATTTTCCTTCCTTCGATGCTGGTGGTGTCTGTTTCCAGCTTCCATGTTATGACATCGTTTGCCCAGATCTTCTTGCTAAGTGAGCGCGACTCGTTTTTTAGATTTGTTGGGTGTGTTGAGAGCTGTGGCGTGAGTGATTTGATTTCATAGCTTCCTTCTGTGTGTACACAAATTTTTTGTTTCATTTGGTAGTATCATCAGAGGGTATGGCATTGTTTTAAACATTATGCCATCAGAGCAATTCCAATATTTTTAAAACCATTACTTGCCAGGTGCCGCATCAGATGACAGAGATACGATTTAATGCAGCTTCGGCAAGCCAGATTCCAAATGGAGTCTCGTGACGGCCGGACCCTGATCTCAATAGGATTTGCAAGCATCGCCATTTTGTTTCTGCTGTATGCCAGACTGGGCGACTCGGAGATAACGCCGGATGCGATCCCGGCCATGGAAAGACTCGGCCTTGCGTTTTATGCGATGTTTTTGCTTGCCCTTGGGGCCATAGCGTACGGGTTTTACCAGTACCACAAAAAGACGGCCTACGAGACCGGGTCTGGCATCCTTGCAGTAATAGCCCGGGTGACATGGAATAAAAAATCAAGGAGGATTTTTGCCGCAACAAGCATTGGTTATGGCATTTTTTTTGCCCTGACATCTGGCATTTTGGTGTATCAACCAGACGTGGTTTTCTCAAAACACTACGGAGTAATTGTCCCATCTGCCCAGCTGGCTCCCTGCTGCGGTGATGTCGGCTATGTGCCCAAGTTCATTCTGTACCTGACTGACCACGTAGGGTTTCAGGTGATTCCGATAAACCTCGTCTTGCAGATTGCTGTATCTTATATGGTTGGCCTGAACGCTGCAATTGCTGCAAATGCGTTTTCAATCCTCAAGAAAAGCTCCGGGGTCGGGAGCGTGGCAGCTGCAACCGGGCTCTTTATTGCGTGTCCAACGTGTGCCGGCACGTTTCTCTCTCTTTTTGTGTCATCCGGGGCACTGGCCCTGACTTTGGCAATAACGCAGATCCAGACAATTTTGATTGGACTTACCATTCCGCTTTTGGTTTTGACGCCCGTAATCATGGCAAAAAAGATCAAAGGCAGCGGCTGGAGCTGTAAAATAGAGTCCTAGGTTTTTGGACACGGGGATGCTCCGGGTTACCAATATCATAACCGTCACGCCTCAGATACCTGAGTGTTGGCCTGTATATCAGCTCGTCGTGATCAACTCCAGACGGTATGTCCGACCACAAAAGATTTCCGTTTTTTCAATCATTTTTTTTAAACTCTGGATTCAGCGACTCTGCAATTTGCCTGCATTCAAATGTCTTGCCGTTTTTGTAGGCTCTGGTTCTGGCATCACGAGTCCACACTCTGGTGCGGCCTTTGATATAGTATTTACGAAAATTTTTTTATCTTTTCAACTATGATTTTAAAGATCTCGTTGTTGTCAATCAGTATGCATGGAAGGTTGTTTTCGGCGCAGGCCTGGCCAGACTCGGTATCGCGTGTAATCAGGATCATTTCGTTTTCCTTTGCATAGTTTATGACCGAGTAGTCGGTGCGGAGTTTTTTTCCTTCTGTTTGGAGTTTTTTTACAGAGTATGCGTCGTAGCCGAGTTCACGGAGTTTTTCGTCCCAGCCGTCATCCATTTCATCCACAAGTATCTTCATACGAAAACAGAAACTGCCGCGTTTATTTAGATTAATCCCATATAACCCACAATCAGCGGGATAAATACAGCAAGACCGACCACAGTACCGAGCAGAAATACCACATGCTGCGAATCCATCACTTATCAGACAAGGCCGTATTTTGTAATTTAGAGTGTGTTTGATTTGAACACCATCAAAGCGCGCCTGTAATCTCTTTGACCCGGTTTATTATGGACATTCTTTTGTCCGCGCCCACCTGCGGCTCCAGAGTAAAATAGACAGTCTTCCTTTTCGGATACACCACTATTTGCGTGACCTTTGCGCGCTCGACGTGGACGTAGCTGACCTTGCCAAGGCTCTTGTCGAATTCCTGTCGCATCCTGCGCCTCTGAGCCACCTGGTGACAGAAATGCTCTTCTTCCTTTTGGGTCTTAAGTGAGGTCTTGCCGTTTTTCATTATTGACTCTAAAATGTTGCCGCGCAGGTCTATTATGGCAACAAACCTCATTGATGAATCCAGGTCAATAATGTCTTCTGCTATTTCTATAAGCCTGGCGTGCTTGTAGACATTCAATTTGTTCAGATTTCGCAGTATCCAAATATAATTTGTTGACCGCGCGTCTTTAAAAAACACGAAAATATTACCGTCTCCAGATCAAAACAGTGAAAAAATCAATTTCCAAAATTCTGGATGAGCTAAAAAGGCAGTCCGTCCTGGAAAAGACAAAAAACGTAAAACACGAGGACAGGATGCTTGCCATAACCGAGGACACCGGTAGATTTTTTTATGCGGTTTTGACCGGAGTCGGGGCAAAAAACGCACTAGAGCTTGGCACATCTGTGGGGTACTCTACTCTGTGGATTGCCGCAGCACTGCTCAAAAACACCAAAACCCCGAAAATACTCACCGTAGAGAAAAACCCATCCAAGGTAGCCAGAGCACGGCGCAACTTTAGGCGTGCCAGAATCTTGCAACACATCAAAATCAGGCAGGGCCGGATTCTCGATGTATTATCAGCAATGCCAAAAAGGGCAGTCTTTGATTTTGTGCTAATTGACGCCGACAAGGAAAACGGGCCTGCGTATTTTGATCTGGTGCTCCCCATGCTCAAGGTCGGCGGCATCATTGCCACAGACAACATGCTGTATCCGGAAAAATACCGCAAAATCATGAAGAGATATTCCGACTACATCTCCAAAAAGCCCGCAGTCAGGACCATAACGCTGCCAATTGGTAACGGCCAGGAGATCACAGTCAAAATCAAGTGATTATTTCTTTGAGGCTTTTTTAACAGAGTGTTTCTTTAGTTTTTTGT
>SBBK01000207.1 GCA_005240025.1 archaeon | reverse complement strand
TACCGGCCTGGCGAATCCGGTACTGGAACCCAGCATTCGTTGGGGTTTCCAGTGTAGATTCCGGCCGTTCCCTTGACGTAGGCATCCATACCGTCGGTTGCCTGTTGTGCATATGCGTGAGATAAAACGCCTGTAGAAGTTGCTGCAACTGCTATCACAAGTAATAGTGCGTACCTGTGATTCCTGTTCTTCATTGGTGGTTTGAGCGGCGAAAATTATTTAAGGATAGGGAAGTTTCGGTCATAAAAAATGTAAATTGTTATATAGATTCATTTTAAGATAATAACATAAAATTGAAAAATTATGCTATGGTGATTGCCCATGGGCGCAAGACTGGCCATATTTGAGACATTTAAGACAAAGCATGAGTTAACTGGTGAGGCATTACGACAGCGAGCAATAATTGTGAGTTTGGCAACTCAGACCAATCCCTCCCAGACTACAAGGACTGCGATCGCACAAAAGATTGCCGAGGAGACAGGAACAGTTTGGAAAAACATCTACTCTGGAATTTTTCGAGACTTTGATGAGATACTCTTGCCGCTCGGGATTGTTGAGGAGGCTGGACGTCTCCCCCTCAGAAGAGGTCCCAAGGCATTACAGGAAAAAGGCATTCCGCACTATAGGCTGACAAACAGCGGTCTTGTGATTGCCATTGCTCTTGACGAGATCGTCGGTCGTGAAAAGGTTTTGGGCAAGTTTTTTTCGCAATACCGGGATATCGACAAGGAGTTCCAAAGGCAGATTGAAACTTTGATAAAATTTGTGCCCCGGTTTGCATATTCCCTGTTCAAGGGTTACGTCAAAGCATATTGTGATGGTAGAATCGACTATGTTTTGCCATTAAACAAGGCACAATTTATGCAGGCATCAGATGAGATAATTCTAATTCAAAAAGAGTTCCTTGAGAGTTTTATTGTTATGCCCAAACCGGAAAAGGAAAAAGCCCTAAACTTTCTTAAAAGCATTGATTAGGTCAAAAATTTTTCTAAACATTAAAATCCATTGGCAATTCACGCCAGATCAATGAGTGCTTTGGGCACACAAAAGGTGTTTTCATCGGTAAAGGCGTTTTCCCAGAGAGGAAGGCTTTTGGCAAAGGCAGAACTCCAGACACTTGCAGAATCACGAGATCTGGATGAGCTCATTACAAGAATAAAAAACACACGATATGTAAATGCAGTCTCCAAGATTTCAAGGCCGGCTACTGCCGCAAAGATAGAATCTGCCCTCAGGAGCGAGCTTGCGGACATTCATTATTCAATTGCCAAGACTGCCGGCTGGTCCGATGTCTTGGATGCGTATTATCTGAAATTCATAATTTCAAACATGAAGGTCATTCTAAAGGGCAAAGCCCTTGGAAAATCACAGGAAGAGCTGGAACCCCACATAAACCTCCATGCAGAGGAGCTCATCAATCAGAGGGACGTTGTCATTAAGGCACTCATCTCAAAGGATCTTGAGGAGGCAGTTGCAAGTCTTGGCACTACAGATTTTGGTGAAGAGATAACAAAGGCAGTTGCATTATACAACGACAGAAAAAATGTTCAGGTTTTTGACGTCTTTTTAGACAAAGTTTTGTATCAGCAGCTTGGCCGCGCCATGCGAAACTCAAGGGACAGAGATCTCATAAGGCTAGTTGGGATGGATATTGATTTTTACAACATACTTTCAATCCTCAGGGGCAAGTTTTGGGGTCTGGATGAGGACCAGGTACAGAACTTGATCGTGACTCACACCCCCAGCATCCCAAGAGACCTTCTTGGAAAGCTGATCTCTTCGGATTCTGTAAAAAGTGTGATGGATGAGGTGGCACTCACACGCTACAGGAACCTCGTGCCACAAACGGATGACGCAATTGAGGCAATATCGCAGTTTGAGCGTTCCTTTGAGATGGCAATGTACAGGGCAGTAAACAGGTCCTTTACCAAGATGTTTAATTTTTCAACAATTGTCGGAATCACCAAGCTTACGTGGTATGAGGTCAGGAACATTTCTGCAATTGCTTTTGCGGTTGAGCAAAAGATCGCTCCCCAGACAACAATGTCAAGACTCATAGTAGAGCAGGAAGAATAATCCGGATGCTGGGAAATTAATAGTCGATTCCACAGATTTTCATTCGCAATATCGCCGGTGATCAGCCGTCAAGTTACCCGTGTCATAATCTGCAATTATATATGGTACATGACGGGCATAGCCATTGATGATTAGGTTTCGCAGAAAGAAAACCGAGATTACTCCTGAAATAGTCATAAGAACGATTTGGGTCAGCAGCTTTTTAGCTGCGATTCTTACACTGCCTGCGCTTGGGGTGTTTTTTGCCATTTATTTTACCACAGCAAATCTTTTGATGGCAGCAGTAATTGGGTTTGGGTTGCACTTTGTTACACTTGCATTTGCGGAAAGGATTTCAAGGCGACTGACTGCTATCTTTAGCTAGGTGAAAGTATATGATGGGAGACAGAGACTACAGGCAAACCATCTCAAGTGCCATAAACGCGATAACAAAAGAGATGGAACAGCAGATTTCAGATCCGCATGACAACAAGATGATTTTTCTGCACGAGGTGGTGCGATGCATGCGACGATCGTATTTTGACAGATTTGACAAAATTGAAACGCAGGGCAAGGCTGCAGACTTGCTTGGCGGACTGATCAGGAAGCTGTCATATGGTTCCAAGATGGGCGAGTTTGCCATAGAAGACATCAAGCTGAAAGGCCAGGCAGACATGATAGTGGACGACATTGTAATTGTTTTTAGGATGTCGTTTGAGCTTCCCCAGACGCCATTTGCATCCGATGTTTTGTATCTTAATTCGTGCATGTGGCTTTTTAACAAAACCGATGGTGTCATTATCTATATTACACACGATGGAACAGATTCGTCCTTTTCGGTGATGCGAGAGAAAAAAATGTTCGAAGAAACAATACGCAGGGTACGTGTTTTTAGCAACCTGATTGGTGAAAAAAAGGCGCCAATTGTTGAGCCGTCTCAAGAATGCACATCTTGCCAGTACTATGAGCGATGCTACATCAAAAAGCAGGAAGGAAAGCAGTTTTCTCTGGCGGAACTGTTTGGTGTAAAAAAGTAGGTACGGCTTTCGCTGCGCAAAAAAGTAAAAAGAACTTGTGGGTTTTACTTATTCCATTGTCTCGTGGTGACCTTTGCCACGTAATGCAAATGTAACTACTGCAAATGCAATAGCAACACCTATCGTGGCTCCATATGCTGCAAATCCTGCTTCTGCCATTTCATTGAAAGTCAATGCTCAAATCTTATATAATTTTTCTAAATTTTTTCTCAAATAGACAAATTATCATAATTTTATCATTTTATGATACTGTCACCACTCAGTTCCTCCAGCATACTCTCAAGACTGCCAAGCTCATCAAAGCAAAGAGCAGTTATTTCCTTTAGCAAGAGTTTTTGCTGCTGGGCCTCATTACACTCCGCCCTGATTCTGGCTGTCATCTTTTCAAGCTGGAGTATTTTTTGGTTTAGGGTACTGGTAAGGTCTAGCAAAAATGTCTCATAGTGTTTTAGGTTTTCTGCAACTAGAAGATCAGATTTTTTCAGATCAGCAGAATCGTCGGCAAACTCGGCCAGCTGACCTTTTAAGAGTCGCAGCTTGGTCTCGATTCTGGCAAGCTTGCATAGGTTTGTGGCATCAAGTGTTGGATCTGGCTTTTCCAGTCTTGTCAGTTCCTGACTCAGGAGGCTGACGGTTTTTTTTACTAGTTGGCCCTGTCTTTGTGTCTGTTGTTGTTGTGCAATCACTTCGTCCTTTAGCTGCTGGAGAGACATTATTTCGAGATTTAGTGATTTTGTTGTATCAAGCAGCGACTCTGCTGCATGGATCAGGTTGTTTACAGAATATGCGCTGAGTATCATTTAGAGCTTGGAGCCAAAAAAGATACTAAAGGTATGTTTGTTTGATCTAAACGATCTCAGGCCTCAAACTCAAATGTGACGATGTTTTCCTGCCCGCTGGTCATCGAGCTTAGGTTGAAGTAGGCCTCCCCCTTGATTGTCCATTCTATGTTGTTTCCAGAGAGTTCCGACCAGAACTCCGGATTGGCCCCTGTGTTCTTTATGGTAACTCGCTCACCGATTATCTGCGGCGTGTTGCTAAGAATGGTGAAATAATTTGAAGATGTCACCATTCCCTCCGGACGTTCTCCTATTTGTCCTACTGCCAGTCTTTTGCCTCCCTCGTAAATTTCGTACTTGATCAGCTGCAAAATAACCGATTTAAAGTTTGGATTGACTATCTCAAAGTCTATTTGGAGGTCGGCTCTCTCCTCTGACACAGAGATTACTGAGAGATTGTCAAGTTTGATTTCTATTGGGATGACCTCGATTGGGGATGGTGGTTTTATTAAACCCCCTTCTGATACGTCGTTGATTATTTGAGATCCTGAAATGGCAATTACGCCAAGTATTGCAGCAATTGCCGCTATTATTATCCCGAGTAGAATTTTAGAATTCAATGGTTTTTTTGGAATTTTGTGTATCATAAACGTTAGGACTAAATTCACACCCATCCATTTGATGAGTGATGCAGTATTTCCAAGCGGTGCAAATTGGCAAAGAACGATCGTCAAAATCACAAATGATGCTTTTCAATCTTTGTGGATTTGCCATGCTTACACTTACTACCAAGAAAAAGGACGGTCAGTTTGTTCCAGTTGGCGAAGAGAACTTGGTTGCGGTGATCAAAACACATGATGGACACGTAACAGTTTTGGTCGATTCTGATGGATATACCAAGGCCCAATCAAAGCCGCTCGAAAAAAACGCCGCCTTGGAGATATTTGAAAAGGCACGCAGATCAGGAATAGTGGAGTATTCTGGCAACACGGTAGAAATCTGGACCGAGCAATACCCAACAGTACAAAACGAGTCAGGGTAGAATTATTTCCGTCCCAACAGCCTGACCTTTGATTGCCTTTTCTAGTGTAGGTAGATCCGACTTTATGACATGTGTTTTTATTTTGGAGCGTTCAATTACCTTTAGTGCCACTATATCCATCAGGTCATAGCCGCCTGCAACCGAGTCCTCCTGCACTAGAAGGTGGCGCAGGTTTTTCAGTTCAATTCGCCTGAATTTTTTTGCCTTTGGGTTTTTGTTTGGATCCGAATCATAGATGCCATCAACATCCGTTGCGTTCAAAAACTCTGATGCGCCGACCTTTTCTGCAATAAGGGCCGCAGTACCGTTGGTGCTTTGTCCGGGATGGAGGCCCCCAGCTATTACAATTAGACCGCTGTCAACTGCGTGCCTTACCTCGGTAAGGGTCGTGGGTGGGTGTGGGTACGCCTTGCTTTTTAGCGCATAGATTAGCAGCCTTGCATTAAGCCTTGATACCTCGATCCCAAGCTCGTCAAGTGTGGACTCGTCAGCCCCAGAAGACCTTGCGTGTGTAATGTAGTGTCTGGCGATTTTACCCCCTCCAGCTATTATGATTGGCTGGCAAATTTTGCTTATTTTGACAAAAAATGTGGCATAGTCCTTGAGTAGTTTGGAATCGTTGTCCATCCCAAAGATTTTGCCAGAAAGTTTGATCACGATCCGCTTTTTTGCCATTATTTTTGATCACCAAGTGTCAATTTCGCTGCAATTTCAACTTTTTTTCTGTACTTTGGCGCAGTGTAAATTCTTAAAATGTTCATCGAGTCTGCCATGGATGAAACTACCGGTATTTTTGAAAACGGAATTTCCGTTGCCGTAGGCTTTGCACCCCTGGCAATCAGTGTGATCGAGCGGGTTTTTTCCTTGGAGGGGGTAAGGGGTAGTGATGATGTGGTGGATGTGTCTACAAAGATCTCGTTTTTGTCTGTTTTTGCGATTTTTGCAATTTTTTGCCTGGTCTCGTCGGGATCTTTCATTTTATTTTGCATGATTTTTTCATAGACACACTTTAAGAGTCTGCGGTTTTGATAGTCAGATGCAAATCTTTTTGCACGCCTCAGGTCATCAGTGTGCTCTGGAATCGAGAGTATTTGTGATATGACAAACTCATCTGTCAGATTCACATAGCTGTCAAGATCAATGGCTGTAAACCCTGCATATTCATCGGCCAACCTCAATGCTTCAAGGAGCATTACCTCGGCTGAACGCACGGTTTTGTGAAAATACACTGCCTTGAACATCTGATATCTTGAAAGGATCATAGATTCAAACGAGTAGAGTGCGGACCTCTCAAGCGCGAGCTTGTTTTTGTATATATCAAGCGAATGGATTATTCTTCTGTGGTCAATTTTTGCGTGCTCTGCACCAGTGAAGTAGCCATCACGCTGCAGGTAATCCATCATATCTGCACTAAGGGAACCTGAGACGATTTCATTTACGAACCTGTATTTTGTGTCGCCAAAGGCCAGTTTTGTTATGAGCTTTTTATCGAATCCACCCCTAGAAAGAATATCGCCTATTTCAGAGTGAAG
>SBBK01000088.1 GCA_005240025.1 archaeon | reverse complement strand
TATAATTGCTACAGAATTACCAGGAATTATCTAGTAATTCTGGATGTTTTCTACACGGCTATATTTTTTATTTTATTAATAAATAAAATGAGGGATCTACTTTACTACCATTACTGGCATGGTTGCCTTGTGTAGAACGTGATTGGACACGCTCCCAAGAAACATCTCTTTTCCGGCACCTCTGCCCCTAGAGCCAATTACTATCAGATCATAGTTGCCATCTTTTGCGACCTGTGTAATCTTTTCTGCGGGATTACCAGTTTCGGTTTGTGGCCTAAAGTTTACTTGGGATTTTTTTGCCATTTCTACGGCCTCATCAATTACAGATTCTGTAAATGAGATTTCTTTTTTTCTTTGCTGCGGTGTGACTCGTATTGCTGCCCTTGCCGGTATGTGAATTACATACAGGCCGGTGATTGCGGCCCCTGTTGGCTGTGCAATAGATATTGCTCTTTCTAGACCGCGTGTAGCGTTTTGTGATCCGTCTAATGGAACTAGAATCTTTTGTATTTTGTTTGCCATTGATAAAACTGGCAATATTTGGTTAATAACAAATTCGGCAATTATCAAAAATGGATTTGATGTTGTACCAAACGCGTTTGTCGCTTCCAACGAGTACCTCCCCCGTTCATTGTTCAGTCAATCAAATCTGAATCACGTCCTAAAGATTCAAGCCCAATACCGGGTTTGAATTCGAAACTGTCCATACCTAAATCAAGGTTTTGCCTGTTTTCAACAATCATGAATGAATTGTTGAAACTTTTGTAATAGCATGTTGTTTTTCATGACAGGAAATCTATAAAACAATGAATCGAATGGGGTTCGAGGCCGTTGGGCTCGAATCTCTGACATCTAAAACTGGCAGAAAGCCGTAGACGGGCTTACAAATTACGAGCGGGAAGCCCGAACCCTTTAGGGTTGGGAGTATGTCAGAATACATCGGCCCAATTTTTCAGAATAGGAATCTGAAGAGCAGGTTATTCTTTAGGCTTAACCTTTTCTGGATGGAATGTGACTTCTATTGGCGTGTTTTTGATTTTGCCGACTATGTGTATGGTTGGAAATCCGGCAGAGTCTGGCGTGTATTTTGAATAATATCTGCCCTTGTTCTTTGTGTCTTCTGTCAGTGGCAACATTGTTTTTACACCATTTAGTGTAACGTCTGCTTCAAGATCCTTACTTAAGCCACCTATGCCATTTTTGATCTTTTTTGATGTAGATCCTCCTTGCTTTTGCGTCTTTTTGGCTTTTTTGTCATGGTCTTTGTGCTCGGCTTTTGTCTTTGTTTTGGTAGATCCTCCTTGCTTTTGCGTCTTTTTGGCTTTTTTGTCATGGTCTTTGTGCTCGACTTCTGTATGCTCCTCCTGGTGCTTTGCGTGTTCCTCCTCTGACATATTCATATCTGAGGCGGTTGCCTTTACTATGATTATCTCTATTGCGTTTGGCTTATCTGTCACTGGAGGTTCGTTTACCCATCCGGCTTCTATCTTATACTCCCCAATAACTTGTGATTTGTGTGCGTATGCGCTGCTGCCAAGTCCAATCAATAGAACCGATATGGCAAAAACAGCAAGCTTTGTTTGCATACAAAAAATTCCAAACTGTTCTTTAATTAATAAATTGGTAGAATTGTCAAACGGGTTTGTTCTGTTTTTACTCCTATAGTGAGCCCATTATGTCTGCAATGTTGTCCACAGAACTCTCAATCAACTCTGGCTTGTATTTTCTAACCAGCTTGGCAACAAGTTCTTTGTTTGTAATGCCAAAAACAAATACCCCATCATGGAATTTCCGCTGTACAATCTCATCCGCGGATAAATTCTTCAGCACAATTGATACCGTTCCCTGTGACCTTTTTACTCTCTCGACAACCTCATTGAATGCAAGATCTCTCTCAAGCAAATTCAAAAGAATATTTCTTGACGTCCCACTTCTGAGGTTTTTGATAATTATTGCCTCTTCCTCTGGCATGCCACAAGGATACAGTCGTGCTACTCTTGGAGTGCGTTTAACTGTGATTTTGCCTGCCTGCTCAATTTTTGATATGTGGTGGCTCAGAACTCCGTTTTTCAGTCCAGTCTCCCGCATAATCTCAGAATATCTGATTCCTGGATTTTCATTTACTAGTTGAATTATCGATTCCGCCCTTTTCATTTTTAGTCGTTCCTAAATACTGCCAATGTGAATATGCCAAGCATCGATATAATTAGTATGTGCTCAATTTCACGCAGGGAAAGCTGCCCTAAATAAAACGTAAATGGCCACGTTATGTCAATTAACGAGATCACTTCGGCCGAAATAAAAAATGAAAATGCCACGGCAGTAAAGAGCAATCTTTTTGTCCTCATTTTGGTATATGCTACAATTGTCACCATTGTGAGGAAAATTGCCGTAACCATCCCGCCTATGTGCAGCCCAATGTGAGCAATGTGTGTGCCATGAAACAGGTTGGGCAGTATTATTGGGGCAATCAAAATGCCGATGACTGCAAGTATGACTGAGCCAAACAGTTTGGACTTGTTTTCGGCAAACTGGTATATTGACACAAAATAATTGGTACTGCAAAAAATTTAAAGAAACTGGTAGAACTATCAAAAAATAGGAGAAATTGTACTTATGGGTGATAGTAGTCTTTGGCTGGTGGAATTGCTGTGTCTGAGACTGCTGGTGATTCACCGCCAGTTATTGCGTTAATTGTTGCAGCAATATCCCTCAGAAAGTTAAAGACGTCCCAGTTGTTGTCTCGTATTGTTCCAACTGCCTGCCTTATGTTGGTTGGATGTGTTTGTTCTGTGACTCCTGCTGAGGCACCTGGCCAATATTGACTTGTCTTGTTTCCAAGGCCAAAACCTGAGCTTATAGTTACCGTGTGATTGTTTGCCGAATTGCTAGTTGAACCTTCAAAGACTGATGTCATTTTGATATCCTTCCCATCAAACCAAGTATTGATCGGAATCAGTCCTATCTCGGTATCATTAAAGTAATTTAATGATCCGTAAACATGGTACAGGGTTCTGCCCTGCTGTGTATAGAACTGTCTGTCCGCCTGTCGATACTGGCCTACCGTACCGCCATCATTTACACTAATTGTTGTGATTCCTTTTGCAAGGCGTCTGTCTGTCCATCCTGGGGCTGGAAGGCAATTGCTTGGCTTGCCAGTCTGTACATTTCCCGAAGTTGTAGCTTCTGTGCAACCCGTCATTGTAGGCACGCCTCCAGCTGAAGTCAAAACGTTTTGTGGATAAAAATATGTGTCTGTAAATAGTACCGTGGTTGCAGGATTGGTCTGAGAACGGTGTGCATTTCCAAGCCGCAGGTTTGTCATCTTGTGCGTTATTGTAAACTCCAAATTGTGCTCTTCATCAGTAAACGCTGGCTCTTTTGTCTCGCCTACTACTACTCGTAAAGTGTTGTTTACATTGTTGCCCGGCTTGAATTCAAAATTCATGTGAGCAAACGCCTCATTGGTTGCGGTAATCATTAACACTGCACAGATTGCAATGCTTGCGACTAGTATCAATGATCTGGTGTCATGTAGTTTTGTCATTATTGCACTATGGAAAATAATTCGAGTTTTTAACAAAATTGGTAGAAAGAAAAAACTCATTTTGCAATTCTACTAGAAATTATATAAACAAAAACTGATGGCATTTCCCTAAATGAAAAAATTCAACAACTGGCTGTTGGTAGCGATTACAGCTATTGCAGTAACGACAGCAACGTTTTCCTACAACTGGGCAATTGCAAGTCATGGCTTTGAGCAAGGCGTTGCCGCAGGGACATTGCCGTCTGCAGTCACAGTACCGTTAGCAGGTCAAGTCATGCGACCGGGGGATTATTTCCCACTAGCTGACTATAGTCCGAACTATGTGTCTGGGCACCTACTTGTACGCATTCCATGTGATGCAAACGCAAAACCCCTGGTGACTCCAATAGCAGGTCACGTAGACGAGCTGCCAGAACGAACATGGATGGCGCCTGCACAACTAAACTACATCCCACACGCATCAAATCCTGGAAACACATGCGTGTATCATTCCCACATTCCTGCAGTTGACCTGCACGGAGTAGGAAATCCAGGAGCACCAAGAATCACAGACATTGGATTACTAAACCAAGGCAAGAAAAACATAGTCTTTAGGACGGCCAATGTAATGTCGTTTACTCTGCTTCAAGTTCTGGGAGATATAAACCCTCCAAACAACTATGGTCCCGGCGGATTTGCAAGCGGAATAATAGGCTCGCCATATCTGAACACTCCGACATTTCCGGCAACAGGCTTGGATAACCCAAATCCTAGTTTTGATACACCACATCATCATGACTAGGTGATATTCTATTTTTTATTTTCATTTTTGTTTTGGCATTCTACTAGAAAACTTATCAACGTTTGATTAATTTTTTGATCGTTCATGCAACAGATACATACAGCATTAACTGCAATACTGTTTGGCATTGCCATGTTTGGTGTAAACAATGTCTTTGCTGTATGTGCTGATTGCATTGAAAATCCAAACACACAAATTCTGACAATCTTTCACTTCCAAGATGAAAACAATCCGTTGCTTATGGGAAATGCCACATTTCTGATTTTCCCAAATCCATATTCACACGTTGCTAATGCGACAGATTATCTGGATTTGACTACGTGGTTTAATTTCATTGTGACAGACGACGACAAATTTGACAATGATCCCACACCTGGAATCGTTGAGCTTGTGGGTGTGAACAATGGTACGTATGGAGTGATGGTGCTCAAAGGGCCCCCTGGCATCAGCATCCCGGCTGATATCATATCATCAGAGGATGTTGCTGGCGGGGTCGGATTCACATATGTGACAAGTTCACTTGTTAATTTACAAGACATAGATAAAGCAGAAGTGCCACCGCCTGATATCAGTGAGGAGACTTTTAACAAGCTAAAAAGCATTGGAGGTGCAACAATAAACGGTGTTCCATTAAGCTCAGAAAACGACCTTCCACATTCGAGGATTATTGATCCTGCTAAAATCTTGACCGAAGAGCCGCCTGAATACATTACTTTTACTACAGACATAGACCCAACCACAAGCCTGGATTCGGTATTTACGGCACTTGGAATTCCATTTTATGACGCGCCTAATGAAATGTTCTCATCCGAGGGAGTGTCTTTTATGCTGCCCCTTTTCGTAGCCGACGGAACAGATGGAAGTGACATCATACTGTCACCAATATTTGATGTATTCCCAGGAACGGAGATTGTTTTTAGATTCGATGAAAAACAATTTGATGCCGGTTTTCAATTGATTGAGGCCATTGAGCTTCCCATCAATGCGTACGGCGATGATGTAGGAGTAAGTCATAGGGTTGATACAAGCAATCCAACAGGGATTCCGATCCCTTCCGGAACAGTTGCACTGTTTTTAGAGTTTGAGGCAAAGGGAAGTCTTGATTTTTCCGATCCTTCAATTTATTCTAAAAAACCTACAATCCACTTTAATTTAAAAAAAATCAATTCAGCTTGTCCGACGGGAGTGATCGTGTATCTTCAGGAGGGTGGACACTGGCATCAGGTGACTCCGGAACCAACACTCGCTGCGATAAAAACCGAGACCTGTGCATATAGTGTTGATGTGGAACATTTTTCATCATATTTAGTTGGGACGGGTTCCACATCCAGCGGATCAGCACATCCTCACGATAACAATCCGGCACCTCACCAAACTCACACAACAACCGATTCAACACATTCACAGCACTCCAGTCATGCACATAGTACACAAGATCACGAAAACCACGAAGATGCAATAACACAGATCACACGAGATCTGAACATCTTTGAGATAAGTTACGATCTATCAAAAGCAACTGCAAGTATAAGCGTTGGCACAACGGGTTCTGTAGATGACGTTGAGGTTCAGATTTACTCAAGAGAAGGCGGCATAAGAACTGCAAGACTTGTAGAATCACAACCATATCTAAAATCAAACATAGGCCAAACTATGAAAACGTATGTCTTTGTGGT
>SBBK01000122.1 GCA_005240025.1 archaeon | reverse complement strand
AGACAAAGCAAAGGACAAGGCCAAAGACAAAGCAAAGGACAAGGCCAAAGACAAAGCAAAGGACAAGGCCAAAGACAAAGCAAAGGACAAGGCCAAAGACAAAGCAAAGGAAAAAGTGGCAGCCAAAAAAGACGCAATGACTTCTGACACCTCAAAGGTTACCGTTGATATGGCAGTGGGCAGTGGCGTGCCTAACAGCTGCACCGACAACTGTTACATTCCAAACAATGTTCAAGTCCCAGTGGGCGGAACCATTGTCTGGAAGAACGTGGATACTGCCGCACACACGGCAACAAACACTGATGGCGCATTTGACACCGGACTTGTCAACGCTGGAGCTTCGGCATCACACAGGTTTGATACTGCAGGAACCTACAACTATATATGCATTGTACACCCATGGATGCAAGGCACAGTCACAGTAAGCTAATCAGAAGCAATTCTGATTTCCAATTTTTTTAGTTCAAAAAACCTAGTCTATGTAGTTTCCCTGTTCGTCTGCTTTGAGCTCGATCTGCATGACCAGGCCGCTGATAAAAGACTCGTTTCGTATCGTTCGCACCCGTGCAATATCTAGGTGATACGGCCATATCTCAACTACAATCTCGCCAACTTGGACGTTTTCTGGGGCATCTGTGAGACGGATGTCTTCCTTCCTGATTCCGTATTGTTGCAGTTTTTTTAGGCAATGTTGCACAAGCGGTTCTGGGTTGTTGTGGTTTATTGCCCACACCGTTCCGCTGTACTGTATTTTCTCCAATTTGTCCTACCTCGGAAACTCAGCGCTTCGCAGTTAGCACCTTTAGCGTCATGGTGCTCATCACCCTGGACAACCTTCGTATCTTGTTTGAAACAGTCTTGTCAAATTCTTCGGGGGATCTTGTGTGTATTTCAATTATGATGTCATACGCACCAAATGTCAGATATGCCTGTTTTACTTCGGGAATCTGTTTAATTTCATCAAGGAGATACTCCTCGGCTCCTAAATCACAATTTAGTAAAACAAAGCCAATCTCCATCTATTTTATTTCAAATCGACTTGATAAAAGCATTACCAGCGTCTTCTGTGAGTGGTTCTTCGTACGGGGTGGTGTATGGAGCCGCTCTGATTTGAATCTCTTGCAGAGTGTCCAGAATCGCGATAACCCGTGTCTCGTCGGTCTTCGTGTCTGGGTCTATCAAACTCTCGCCTCGGTCTATCAAACTCTCGCCTCGGTCTATCAAACTCTCGCCTCGGTCTATCAAACTCTCGCCTCGGTCTATCAAATCCTCGTCTTGACCTATCCCGGAACTCACGACGTGGTCCAGAAAACATTCTGCGTGGGCCCACTTGTCTTTTCAGCGGATCTGGAATGTCTACCTTGATTCCCATCTTTTCATTGAGGTCAGTCATTTGGACTTTGATTTGTTGTTTTATCAAATTAAAGTCTCCAACGGAAGAATATGATACAAGTGTGATTGCCCTGCCCTTGGCTCCCGCCCTTGCGGTCCTACCAATTCTGTGAAAGTAAACCATCTCCTGGTTTGGCACGTCATAGTTTACAACAAGTGCCACCTGGGGAACATCGATGCCTCTGGCCGCCACATCGGTTGCAACCAAAATGTCTGCCTTTCCCTGTCTGAACTGTGACATCGATATCTCCCTTCTGTGCTGTGACATGTCGCCTTCGATTGCAACTGCATTAAAACCGGTTTTGCGTAGCGAGTACGCCACATCCCGGGTTCGGTTTTTAGTAGAGCAAAATACCACAGTCTGACCCTTTTTGTTTTCTTTGATAAAACCTGAAAGGTACTTTAGTTTCTCCCTGTCTTTGATCACCAAAAATGACTGATCTATGCCCTCGCCACTGAGATCATCTGTATCCAAAAGGAACTGTTTTGGATTGTTTAGATAATCTTCTGCCAGCCTGAGAATTTCTGGAGGCATGGTGGCCGAAAAAAGTGACATCACCTTGTTTACAGGCGTAAGCTCCAAGATGAATCTGATGTCGTCAATAAAACCCATATCGAGCATTGTGTCTGCTTCATCTAGAACCACATACCTTACATCATTTAGTTCGATTGAACCCTGTTTGAGGTGGTCAATAAGCCTTCCAGGTGTTGCAACTATTATCTCCACTCCGTGCCTTAGTGCCTGGAGCTGTATGCCTATTCCCTGTCCTCCGTAAATCGAAACCGTCTTGATGCCTGTGTATTTGGCGAATTTTTTGAACTCCGTGGTGATTTGAAGCGCAAGCTCTCTTGTAGGTGCAAGTATAAGCCCTTGAATTGTCTTGTTTGGTTCGATGTTTTGAAGCATCGAAATAGCATATGCTGCAGTCTTGCCAGTACCTGTGTGGGCCTGACCTATCACATCCCTCCCAGAAAGCAGGACCGGGATGGCTGCCTCTTGGATGGGAAATGGCGCATCAAAGCCTATCTCCTTTAATCCATCTATTATGGATTTTTTAATCCCTAATTCCTCAAACGTTGTCAATTTACCAACCTAAGCAATGACAGAGAAAAAGCATCATTGCCATTTTCCGTCATTATAGCCTAATGTCTTTAGCACCTAAACCACCACTAATAAACCCTTACCGCGGGGACACTGGTAAACTTGCGGCTGATTTCACAAATTTTCAATCGTAATATCGCTAGCATTCATCTGTCAACAGAACCTAAAGTCAACACATTCTGGGCTGGTTGCTAGATGTGTAAAAACGACTATCGCCTGTGGCTTTTCTTTGAGAGCCAAGAAACTATGATCTGTTGAGCGAGTTTCTCTGGTTCTTTTTCGCGGTGTAGTGAGATTCTTTCCAGTTTTCTTGCCGCAGTTGTAGAGAGTGTCAGCGGTACTGTCTTTCTTACAGCAATCAACCTTGCCCGCTTTAGCAGTCTGCGGTGGTTTGAGTTTGGATGCCTTGCAAGTGCCTTAAGATATGCCCTCTGGGTTCTTGGGTCCAACCTCACAATTCTTTCTGCAATCTTTATAGCTCTTGGAACATTTGGTATTATCTGGTTTAGTCTGATTGCAACACCGCTTGATATGGTGCCCGGGACCAAATCCTTTATCTTTTCAGGAAGTGCCGCAAATCCCACATATTTTTTGAATGTCTTCATTGAGATCCCGAGGGAGCGGGCACCTTTGGCAACGCCCATCTTTTCTGCCAAAAAGCTGCAGGATCTTGCCATGTCCTTTGGTCTCATGTTTTTTCGGTGAAGATTCTCAACTACGGACGCCGCCTTGGCGTTTTCAAGGTCGTAGCCATTTCTCAGTACCAGAACTGGAACCCTTCGTGCTCTGAGGAGCCTCAGGGCAGCAAGGCGCCTCTGGCCAGACATTAAAAGAAAACCCTTTCCATTTTTTTGGACTAGAGGCGGGTTTTGTAGACCCTCGGTTTTAATCGATTTTGCTAGCTCGCGTATGCCATCCCTGTCAAGGGAGCGTGCCTGAGCCTCGTCCCACACATGTATCTTCCTCATTGGGATGTAGCGCATTGTGTAGATGGGTTTGTTTGGATAACTCTTTGATATCAATTGCCCTTATGATGATAAAGGATTTAGTAAATAGCGAGGTTAAATTGAATTAGCCTTTGTGTGATCTTTTTTTCTTGGTTTTGGACCAAATCTGGCCATGAATCTGATTTAACCCAATTGAATCCGCCACTGCCGTATCTTGTTGATGAATCCTGTTTGTCAATATGCATAATTAGCCAAAGAACAATAAACATATTCAATTTGGCAAGCCCAGATGACTCCAAAGGCACACCTTTCAAAATACGGCAAGCAAAAAACATCTTCCTGCAAAAACTATTCGAGCCAAGCGATGTTGCAATACTGGTCTACTTCAGAGTAGTGTTTGGGGCAATAATGCTCTGGGAGGTCATCCGTTATTTTCAGTATGGTTGGATTGCTGAATACTGGATTGAACCAAAATTTCACTTTACGTATTATGGGTTTGAGTGGGTAAAACCGTGGCCTGGAGATGGGATGTATTTTCATTTTGCAGCAATGGGTGTTCTTTCTT
>SBBK01000095.1 GCA_005240025.1 archaeon | reverse complement strand
CTGTGGTATCAAGGCAACAAAATCCATCAAGTTTTGATATGGAATTTTTCAAAAACGCCGATTCTTTTCTTATGAGATTTCGGGATTTTGCGATGAATCTTTTATCCAATATGGCTGCAGCTGCAGCCTCCTGAGCAAGGCTGCTGACATTCCACGGAATTTTGATTTTGTTTAGTACCGTGATGAGTTTTTTGTTGCCAATTCCATAACCTATTCTTAGTCCTGCCAAGCCAAACGATTTTGTCAGTGATCTTAGTACGAACAGGTTGTCATGCGATGTAACCTGGTTTGTTACTGATTGTGGGACCTGGGTTAATTCCATAAAGCATTCATCTACAAATACAAGAGTGTCCCTTGTTTTTGCAACCTCGATCACTTTGTTCATTGATTTTCTTGGAACAAGTGTCCCGGTCGGATTATTTGGATTGCAGATAAAGACGACGCCATGTCTTGGCAGTCTTCTTATGAACCGAGTCAGGTCGTTTTCGAGGTTCATAGTTTCGAAGAATTCTAGTTTGCCTCCACAGAGCCTTGCTGCAGCCTCATACTCGCCAAATGTTGGAATTGGTATTAGAATCCTGTTTTTTTCAATGGCGGCACGGCAAAAATTGTAAATTACCTCAGTTGCACCATTGCCAACTACAATATTTGCTTCTGAAACTCCCAGATACGATGCCAGCCTTTTTTTGAGCAGTGTAGAGTTGGGATCAGGATAGACTGGAATTTTCTTAATCCAGTTTTTTAGCAGCTTTGGTGTTGGGCACCCCAGCGGATTTACGTTTGAGCTGAAATCAACGAGTTCTGGACTTGGATTTTTGACAGAGTACGGACCACCGTGCGGGACCACAGAGTGACGAGCAATGTTTTTTGGAATCTTCACAAACTCACAAACTCAAAGACTGGTTTAGTTGTTGCGGTTTGGCTGCGCTTTTGCGGCTCTAAAGAATTATTAATTGAGCACACAGCAAATTCCTCTATGAAGAAGAGAGTAGGCATACTGGGTGCAACTGGCGCAGTAGGCCAAGAGTTCCTAGTTTCACTTGAAAACCACCCATGGTTTGAGGTGACCCAGCTTGCGGCTTCGGAGAGATCTGCAGGCAAGAAGTACCTGGATGCAATACGCGATCCGGCGTCTGGAATCATCAAGTGGCAGGTAGGCGGCGATGTACCAGAGTACGCACAGGGAATGACAGTTGTTTCAACAGACAAAGTAAATACCTCCGAGCTCGACCTAGTCTTTTCTGCAGTAGAATCTGATGCGGCAAGAGAGATTGAGACCAAATTCGCAAAAGACGTTCCTGTGATCAGTACGTCTTCTGCCTACAGATATGAGGAGGACGTGCCGATTTTGATTCCCGGGATTAATGATGACCACGTAGAACTTGTAGAGGTTCAAAAGAAAAATCGCAACTGGAAGGGTTTTGTCTTGCCGCTGCCAAACTGCACCACTACGGGTCTTGCCATTACCATAAAGCCACTTTATGATAATTTCGGGGCAAAGCGAGTCATAATGACATCAATGCAGGCAATTTCAGGCGCCGGGAGGTCACCCGGAGTTTCCGCCCTTGACGTCACAGACAACATAATCCCCTTTATTCCAAAGGAGGAAAACAAGGTAAGAATAGAGACTGCAAAAATTTTGGGCAAGCTCAAAGATGGCAAGATCGAGCCGGCAAACATCAAGGTAAGCTGCACCTGTACACGTGTACCTGTAATTGATGGCCACACCGAATCGGTCTTTGTTGAGACCAGCAAGCCCACCAGGCTGGATGATGTAAAGCACAAGATAGAAGAATATTCTGATCATGTCAGCACACAGGGGCTACCGTCTGCACCAAAAGACTATTTGGTTGTGCATCAGGACCCGACAAGACCACAGCCAAGAATAGACCGCCAGATCAATGACGGCATGACCACATCGATTGGCAGGCTAGAAGAGGACACCATATTTGACAACGGTGTCAAGTACGTGTTGTTTTCACACAACAAGAAAATGGGTTCTGCAAAAGGCGCCGTTCTTTTGGCCGAGATGCTGTACAAAAAAGGCAAGATATAGATTTTGCAGATTTTTTCAAATTTTTCGATCATAAGCTTATTAAACAGAAAAGAATTTGACAATGATGGTGTTTTAAATGGCAAAAATTGATAAGCTTGACCTCACCATTTTGTCGGAGCTTAGCCAAGATGCCTCCATTTCCATTCCCAAACTCTCAGAAAAGATCAGGGTAAATCCATCTGTGGTGTACAGCAGAATAAAAAGACTCACAAGCAAAAAACTCATCGAGCGGTTTACCATTGTGGTAAATGACAAAGAGCTTGGATTTGGCGTAAAGGCCCTAACCGGGATTAACATGGATTCCAAATACCGCGATAGCATAATCGACGAATTGTTCAAAATAAGCGGGGTTCGTGAAATATCCGAAGTCACAGGCAGATTTGACATTATTGTGACAATGTACGCAATGAACCTTGCAGAAATGCACAAGCTTATTTCGGAGGGAATTGGCAGGATTCAGGGGGTTTTGGCCTCCGAGAGTTTCATAGAGATGAAACGACGCACCAAGACAATGCCTTATAATCATGAGAGCTAGGGCATGGTACATTTAATTTTGAATGTATATTTTATGAGGTAGGAAAAAATGATGCAAAAAACCCAGACCGGAGTGCGAATCAGGACATATTACGAGCTGACAAAGCCCAAAATTTGGTATTTATTGGTATTTACTGCGTTTGGTGCCACCATTACAGCCGCCAACATCTACGACGTTCCGGTGTCCGCCGCTACGTGGGCCCTGATGCTCTTTGGAGTAGCTGCCGGATCTGCATCAGCAAATACACTGACAAACTATCATGACAGAGACATTGATGCCATCATGGAGAGGACAAAAGGGCGACCAATTCCTTCTGGAAGAATTACACCGCCAAAAGCACGCGATTTTGGGTTGGTTTTGGCAGCGATTTCGTTGACTTGCGCCTTTGCCATCTCATATACGGCGGGATTTTGGAATGGAGTGTGGGCTGGAATCTTTATGGCCTTCGGACTAGTCAACAATGTTGTAATATACTCCATCACATTAAAGCGCAGAAGCAGGGCAAACATCATTCTTGGAGGATTCTGTGGGGGCGCACCTGTGATGATCGGATATGCTGCTGCCACTCTGCAGGGCCTGTGGGATTTGGGCCTCATCATGGCAGGTCTTGTCTTTATCTGGATTCCAATGCACATATGGGCACTCACATTGCACTTCAAAGATGACTACAATAGGGTCAACGTTCCAATGCTGACTGCTGTCCAGTCTGAAAAGACGTCTGCCAGAGTCATTGCGATTTCGACTCTGGTCATGGTATTGTTTAGCGTCGGACCGTTCTTTTTGACAACAAGTACCGGGGAGCCCATAATGAGAGACATTTACTTGTATACGGCTGTTGCGTCGGGAGCATTGATGCTTGTTCTTGCGTTTTGGGTCATAGCCAAGCCAACAGAAAAAGCCTCGTGGGCACTATTCAAGTTTTCAAGCCCGTATCTGGCGGTCTTGTTTATTGCGTTGATGGTCGATTCTGCTCTGCGATAGAGAGGACCAACTACCACCCCCAAGCGACAAAACTCATGCCCGCATTACTTCCAGTTAGGTAGGAAAGTAGGAAAATATGAGAAAACATATTACCGAATTTGGTAGTGTGGGTTTTTATACCAACACAACCTAACTAAGGTGTGAATAACAGGGATTTGCACAAGATACCAAAGAGTAAGAAAAGCATAACCATAGAAAAGGAGATAGAAACCAAGGTTCGCAGAATTCAGGCCAGGTTAATCGAAAAGACCGACCAAACATGGAGCCTTTCTACTGTTTTGAACATACTGGTCACTGCCGGGTTGCTTCAGACAAAAAAGATCAGCAGAGACGAGTGGCAGAAAATAGTGGCAATGGTAGACAAAAAGACGATAAACTTTGACGACAGCCTAAT
>SBBK01000120.1 GCA_005240025.1 archaeon | reverse complement strand
TTTCTTTCCTCTTCAAACGAATTTTTTACTTTGTTTTTTGTTGCAGGATCGCGAATCAAGATGAAATTCCATGGTTGTGAAAAACCGACTGATGGTGCATGATGTGCCGCATTTAGGATTCTGGCCAAGGCCTCATCAGATATTGGTTTTGAGTCAAAGTGGGAGCGAACGTCTCTTCTTGTGTAAATTGCCTTGTATAGACCGGACTTTTCTTGGTTTGAAAATTTGTCGCTCATGCTAATCTAATTTGTTGAATTTCCTGTTTAAAGATTAATAATGTAGACACCAAGTCTTGTACTTCATTGGGCCGGTAGTCTAGTTGGTTAGGATACTGCCTCGACACGGCAGTGATCGAGAGTTCGAATCTCTCTCGGCCCACCACCAATCACCTGAAATTATTGCGATGTTTCAAATTCTTTTTCCACCAGGCTCAGGGCAGACTCGACTACCATCATGCCTTTTGCACTAAATTTAGTTGGTTGCTTGTTGATTATAGCATTGAATTCGTCGGAGATTCCTTCGGTGTTTGTCAGTTTGAAGGTACTTGGCAGTTCGACTTGTGCCTTGGGATAAAACGCGGCCCTTCCCGTCAGCGGAATATCCTCGGCCGAATACTGACCCCTCCCAAGGGACTTGCCATCTGCAAACAGCTCATACTCAATGCTTGAAACCGTGAATGTCTTTTCACCAGCATTTCTTATGAGGAAGTTCACCTCGAGTTTTGCGTTGCCTTCAATGTTGTTTACGCTTTGAACGTTTACGTCTGTGATTTGAATTTGTGCCATTGCAAGTTGTGGATTATCTAGGCTTGCATACCACGTAATTCCTCCCAGCATGGCCAACAAACCCGCTATGGCTGCATACAGTATACCCTTTCCTTGGCTGATCAATTGCCTGTACCCCTATGACACAACTAAAAAATGTTCTTTTGAGTCAAATAGCTAATATTTGAACGCACACCCGATAACTTGATGGGATTAGAGCAGGCCATTATCACATGGGTACATCTTGTTTGTTCTGCAATCTGGGTCGGTGGCTCGCTCTTTATTGCAATAGTTTTTGCACCTGTTCTCAAAACAATGTCAACATCAATTGAAGAAAGACTTCAAATCATGATAAAGGTGGGACGGAGATTCAACAAAATAGCAATGCCGGCACTGGCGATTTTGATTGGTACCGGAATTTTTAATGCGCATCAAGCTCTGATCAGACCGGAGTTTTTGTTTTCCACCAGTTATGGAATACTTCTCGTTATCAAGGTTATTCTTGTTGTTGCTCTAGTCATATCATTTGTAGTACACATAAGAATCATCAGAAAAGACATTGAACAAAAAATAATTGAAAAACAATTCGCAGAACCCCAAATCGTACAACTGCGAAAAAAAATCATAGTTGTGGGCCAGGTAACTGTCGCGCTTTCCGTCGCAATCCTGCTTTTGGCTGCATTATTGGATGCAGGACTCTGAGCCTCCCTCTATCCGTACCTCAAAGCCACCCTCGATTTTACCTATTCCGTACCTGGAGCCGGTAATTTTTGAGGTGATGTAGAGGTTTGTTTCGAGGTGTTTTGTTAATTGTTTCACCGTAAAGACCGATCTCTCTTTGGTCAAACTTAATGGTGTAACTATCATGTCGGACAGATTAGAGTCCACGCCCAGCGTGTTCTCCATAAATGTGGTTGTAGATTTTTTGCCAAATTCCTCACCGAATAGCTCATCTGCCCCATTAATTGAGCTCAGGTCATGACCAAAAACGAGTATTGATGCTCCCCTATCAAGGGCCTCTTCTTTGACAGTTTGGACCTGGGTGAAAAAATCATTTCTTTGAAGAATGTTTTTTGCATTCTCGACGGATTGCAAAATTTTGTCAGAATCAAGACCGGACCAGGTACACACAAGTTTTGCGTTTTTTTCCGTTCTTTTTGTCAAGACGAGTGGGTGTGGCTCTCTGCACGGGTACACTGTAATGTCAACCAGTCCGCCCCCCCTTGGATAATATCCGCGCCTTTGTATTTTGAGGGAAAAATCGATTCCGATTCTTGAATACGCTTCAGCCAGCACATGTTTTGTATAGTTTGTTGTCGGGCTCCATGGTACATCAGTGCCGCCACTGATTGATAGTTCAAGCTTTTTGCCTGCAAGTGAAACTGCGGGGATTAGCGCCTGCAGTATCAATGAAATACTTGCTGCCGTTCCGACCCTTTCTTTTAGTTGGAGGTTCTTGACTTCGTTTGGAAAAAATCGAATCGATGTGGATCCAGCATGCAAACCTTCCACTTTGGCGTCGCAAATTTTTGCGAGTAATTGTACTACGGTAAGATGCTGTGTCCTCAAACCTGGGACTTTTCTGTTGTTTCTGATGTTATCGATTTGTATTGGCCTCCTGGTTATGCATGAAAGTGTGATGGCGCTTCGAAGTATTTGACCACCACCCTCGCCAAACGATCCATCAATTTTCAAGACATCCATGGTTTTGCTCCTGCTTCAGTGTTTATGATGGTTTTTAAATGAATTAGCGAGACACCAAGTCATGAACGGTCTCCTCATTGGCAGATTCCAACCATTTCATCTTGGTCATCTATCGGCCATAGAATTTGCACTCAAGAGGGTGGAT
>SBBK01000126.1 GCA_005240025.1 archaeon | reverse complement strand
CCTCAGACTTTAGGCCGGTAATTATCGCCTTGCCATTTTTATAAAGCAAGATTGTTGCAGTGGGCTCTGACATTCTGTGCAAAACCGCGGGAAACTGGTCCGGCTCGTACATGCTTTTTGGAAGCGCCTTTGCACACCTTTCCAAATCAAGCTCTCTGCCGAGATTTACCGACGCAACAATGTTGTCAATCTGAGTTTGTGGGTTGTCCGCCATTATGCCACACCTCCTCAAAACATCCAACACGCACTCAACAACCAGCATTGATTGCTCTATGGATTTGGTACCGGCCGAAATTATCTTGCCTGAGCCAAACACCAAGACGACTGCCCTGGGATTTCGAAACCTCAAAATCACACCAGAGAAATGTCTTGGATTAAACTCTGCTTCTGGCACACACTCTATGATGGAGTGCATATCTAGTGTATGCCTTAGTGTCGTCGTCGCAACTACGTTTACGATATCTATCACAATTTGCAACAGAATCAAAGATCCTGAATGATATTAACCAGTTTTGCACTGATATTATCAGAAACCCGGTTGGTGCTGGAATTGAACCGGTGAATCGAGTGCTGGTTCAGAGTTTTTCAGACACTTGCCATGCCCTAACCAGGCGAACCAGCCGAGTTTTAATCCAGCTGGACTTGAGATCTGTCAGACCCTCGACTTTTATACAAACTGATCATATCAATTGTGAAATCAAGATTCAGACTCCGAAATAGGCGGGGCGTCCTGGATGCTGGGATAATAATTCTTGGCGGAATAGTAGCAATCATTGCAATAATTGCGGCAACCCTTGCCTGGTCAGACATCCTTGAGGTCTCGTACATCAATCTAATGACAGAAATGCCACGCTTTGGTTATGACATACAATCAAGTGTTGAGACTGGAAACCGTAACTTTGAGATTTACCAAATTTTGAGAAACATAGCCTTTGTAATTTTGATATTTGTGGTAATGTTTGCCGGCCTGTCTTTTATGTTTGAGCACATAAATCTGCTGCCGCAGGAAACCGGATACCAAATTCTCTCAAAAAGCCTCATCTATGTTTTCTTTTTCTTCTTTTTCCCACCACTCTGGGATGTGCTGGCAGCTACAGTTGAGCAAACTTCAAGATGGATTCTAAATCCGGAAGACCCGGCACAGGCTGCAAAAAATGTAGATTTCTTGCTGACCAAACTTGGCGGAATCCAGTCACCAAAATTCACATTAGACGAAATCGTTTCCGGCATCACAAATCCTTTTGAGGGATTGCAAGACATGTTCAAGGGCGTCTTTTTATCAATTTTCAAAGCGATTGCCTTTCTCATATTCATATTCATGGCATTTCTTATCGGAACGATACGCATAGTTTTGACATCGATTGTGACTGTGGCACTTCCTGTGATACTGATGCTTTCGCTTTTGCCATTTTTTAAAAGAATCACGCATAGATTTATTGATGCACTGCTCGGCCTGATGCTTGCACCAATTTTTTCATCACTTGTGGTAGTTACTGGAGTTGCATATATTCAGTCTCTTGAATCTGCAAATCCTGATCCTCTAAGTGAATGGTTTACGGCCCTTGCAGTCATGGCCCTTGCCACAACTATCCCTGCACTGATTGTCCCTGCCCTTGGCTCAATTATGGGCACAGTTGCCGCTGCTGTGACTGGAGCCGTATCTGCAGGGGCCATCACCACGAGCACCGCAGGACTTGGGTTCATGCAAACGGCAAGTGATGCTTTTTCTAGCGTTTTACCAGAGCGGATGGCAGGTGGCTCTATCAATCCCCTGAATCTGGCAAGAATGGCATTTTCCACAATCGGCCGTTCTGCAATGAGGCTTGCAAACAGTGGAGAACCTTCACTCACACCAAAACCATCTATCAGTGGATATGGCGGATTCACTCCGGGACCTATTTTTGCAACGAAATACTCTCCCGGCAAGATACTGGACCCAAACCAAATCCCCGGTGTCATTACTGCCAACATCGAGGCATTTACTAAATCCCCGATGCATGCGAGTCAAACTGACACGGACGATCCTTCCGATGGGCAAGACAAAAACCAACAAGCGTAATTGCCTGATCATATCTGCCTTATCTGATCATGATATCTTGATGAGTGCGTCCTTTTTGAAACACCAGGCAAATTCCTTGTTTGCTGCAGCGAATGTCTCAAAGACCTGCCTTGGCGTATTCACAACAAACTCGTAGTGCAATCTGCCGGTACTGCCTCTCCACTCTATTCTGAAAGCACGCTTTGTGTTCAGGTAGGAACAAATCTCGTCAAATGAAATGTCCAAAACCAGCCCGTATCTCCGGGTCTCAATATAGACCCCAAAATTTGTGATGTAAAATATTCCTTTGCCATGGGGGCTCTTTATCTCATAGGCCCTGATTATCTTCTCGGCCGGTCTTGGATTGATCATGGGGGACATATCCAATGAAACGACCGGCTTTAAAGGCACCAGAACAAATTACGGCAGGATGATCTTTTTGCCCACCAGATACTGGATCCCCTTTATGAATTCCTCGTCTGAGATCTTTTTCTCAGACCACCATGCAGCAGGTGTCTTGTACCATCCTGGAATCTTTGCATTTTCACTTATTTTGGCGGATAAACGAACCGTACCTTTGTCTGAGAGAAACTTGAGAAAGGTGTGATCCGAAACAAGGCCGCCTGTCCACTGCGGCACAACAAGGTTGCTCCCAAAAGGCATGACTGCATTTCCAGCATCAGCTAGAACAAACTCTGCATATGCTTTTTCTCTGTTATAGTCAAGTTCTATCCTGTAGCTACCCTCAGCAAACAGCTCCGAATGAAAAGGACTTTGCGCAGTAATGATTGTAGTCTTGTTGTCTATTCTGATGGGAATGGGATTGCTCTTGGTTCCTTTGGAATCTACAATATGCATGACTGCGTCTGGTCCACTGACATTTGAGACCTTGATGGTGACTGTCAGATACTGCCCATAATGGTATTGTTCCTTACTTGGAATGATCTGGGGCGGCTCTGCAAAGGCACCGGCTCCAAACAAAATGCCTGCAAAAAACAAAACTAAAACAAAATATCGCATACAATAACGCAGATCTGACTAGAAAAAAATCTTCCCAAGACTTTATGGGCCGGGGTGTCAT
>SBBK01000181.1 GCA_005240025.1 archaeon | reverse complement strand
CACATATTCGTTATTGATCTTTGTATTTGGTCTTTGTACTACCGCTTCTAAATTTCCTTGGTTAAGAACTCCTTCAGTGATTTTGAAACGCTTAACAACTGAGCCGTGTAATTCTAAAATTTCCTCTACAGAGATCTCTACCATTAAATTTCGTCTAGTCTTTCAAATACTGCCTTATTATCTTTGAAGGCTTTTGCTACTACTTTCTCTAAAAGTTCTTTTCTTTCCTTTGTCATGTCTATGTGCCCTTTGTGCACTTCTTTATTTATATCATTCATGGTTAATTTAGATTACTAAACTCCAATCAGTCTTTTAAGCACGTGCTTGTCTAAAGGTCGCATTCTGAATTAGCGTAATCCATTTGTTATCCCCTTCGATCTTTATTCCTGCCCTGATATGATACCAGTTCTCATCGATTCTTTTGATCTGATCTGGTCGTTCAGCTATGCGTCTTCCTTCACTCTCTCTATTAACAGTCATTAATAATCATTAATAGTTAAGCAGCATAATGGATATATATCTATCTATTAATAATCATTAATGAGCACTAATGACAAAGAAACTCATTTTAGATTGTGATGATGTACTATGGAAAGAGGTTCTGAAATACAAAATTGATTATGGTTTAAAAAATAATAATGAAACAGTAATCAAATTAATTCAAAGAGGATTGAAACGAGTTTGACAGGTCCCGCACCGCCAACAACGCATCGTATTACAGAATTTTATCAGTGGTATAAAGGGGAGAAACTGAATTAAGTAATTCGCAGTTAACTCATAATATTTGCAATCAAAGTAAATCAAACAAATAATTTCAGCACCCGACAGTTAACAGTGTCTCAAAAACGATTAGAGAAACCCAGTAATCTGTCACTAGATGATTATCAAAACAAAGTTAAAACCAGTGATGCGGGTTAGGTTTCGAAAGTAAACATGAAGAAAAATGATTGTCAGGTCTCATAAATTACCCAGAACCTTCTTCCATCAAATCATGCGTAAAACTTTTTAATTGCACCAAAAAATGCACTCTGTGAAACTCGCACTAGCCGCAACAACCATCCTTGTATTGCTTGTGTCCGTGACACTTGCAGGTAATGCATTTGCCGAAAAAAACGAGATCAAGTCAATCATGGACACGTACAAAAAAATAGTGCAAAAGGCCCAGTCCGATTTTCAGGCCGCAGTCAAAAAGGCAAACTCTGACGCAAAAGATGCCGTATCAAAAGGGATCCCAACAGACGAGATAAACGCAAAATCAAAAGCCGCCATCCAGGATGCCAAAAACACCCTCAAATCCACCATCCAAAAGGCAAAATCCGACGCCAAGTCTGCCCTTGCGCAGATAAAGGCGGCCACAAAACCATAGCTAACCCAGCTGTTTTTTCAGTTCATCAAACGCAGTCTGGATCTCACTTACTGCGGCTCCGTCCTCAAGAGTACTGACATCGCCGATTTTTTCGTTTCTTGCCATGGCCTTCAAAAGCCGTCGCATTATTTTGCCGCTGCGTGTCTTTGGAAGTCTGGATACAAAGTAAATCTGCTGGGGCGTGGCAATCGGCCCTATCTGGATGCGAACCTGCTCAATGACCTCCTGCTTTAGCACGTCAGTTACCGCCACACCTTCCTTTGGAACCAAAAATGCAATTATGGCCTCGCCCTTTATCTCGTCTGCAACACCGCACACAGCGGCCTCCGATATGGAGTGGTGGGAAACCAGGCTGCTCTCAAGTTCTGCAGTCCCGATTCTGTGGCCTGCCACCTTCAGGACGTCATCGGCCCGCCCAAGGAGCCACAGGTATCCGTCCCCGTCCCGAATAGCATAGTCGCCAGTATAATAGAAGCCCGGATAGCGGGACCAGTAGACCTCTTTGTATTTCGCATCGTCGCCCCACAAAGTCAAAAGCATTCCGGGCCAGGGCTTTCTTATGATGAGGAACCCTCTGGTGTTTGGTTTTACCTCGGCACCCGCATCATCAACAACTGCAACATCCACACCCGGAATTGGAAAAGAGCCGGAGCCGGGCTTTAGCGGAATGGTCTCAAGGCCGGGCAGTGGACTGATCATCATGCCCCCGGTTTCGGTTTGCCACCAGGTATCAATTATTGGGCAGCGCCTTTTGCCAATTGTGGTGTAATACCACTTCCAGACCTCCGGGTTTATCGGCTCGCCTACCGTTCCCAGGAGCCTGAGGCTCGAGAGATCAAACGAGTTTGGAATGGAATCGCCAAATTTCATAAACATTCTGAGTGCAGTCGGCGTCGTGTACAAAATCGTGACTTTGTACCTTTGTATTATTTCCCAGAGTCTTGCCGGACCCGGGTAGTCCGGTGCACCCTCGTACATGACCTGCGTTGCGCCGCAAATGAGTGGACCATATGCAACATAGCTGTGCCCGGTAACCCAGCCAATGTCTGCCGTACAATAATACACATCAGAGTCTTTTATGTCAAAGGCCCACCGAAACGTTGCGCTAATGTGTGTCAGGTATCCACCGGTATCATGAAGGACACCCTTTGGTTTTCCCGTGGTACCGGACGTGTAGAGGATGAAAAGTGGATGGGAGCTTTCCAGTCTTTCGGCATCGCACGAGTCTGGCGAGTTTTCCACAGCATCGCCCCAGTGCAGATCTTTTTTGTTCATCGTGATTTTGATGTCAGCTCTTTTCAGGACGATGACGTTTTTTACAAAATCAAGATCCTGTATTGCTGTATCCACAATTTCTTTGAGTTTTACTGTGTTTCCCCGGCGATAACCCCCGTCTGCAGTGATTATTATTTTTGATTTAGAGTCGAACACCCTGTCTCGAATCGATGCAGCCGAAAAGCCGGAGAAAATAACCGTGTGTATTGCCCCGATCCTTGCACACGCAAGTATTGATGTTATCAGTTCTGGCACCATTGGAAGATAGATGGTGACCCTGTCGCCTTTTTGTATGCCAAGTGATTTTAGCGCGTTTGCCAGCCTTTTTGTCTGGCTCAAAAGTTGCCCGTATGAAACGGTTCGCCTATCGCCGTTTTCGCCCTCCCACAGAATGGCCGTCTTTTCTTTGTTCTGTACATCCAGAGCGTTATAGGAAGCATTTGTCTTTCCGCCCACAAACCAGCGCGAAAACGGCGCATTCCACTCCAGAGGGATTTGCCAGGGCTCAAACCAGTGCAGTTTTTTTGCCTGTTTTTCCCAGAACATGACGTAGTCGGAAGACGCCTCGGCCCTTGTCTTGGAATCATTGTTCCCGAGTCCGATATCAAAGGTTTCAGATTTCAAGTCAGATTTTTGATGGTGTCTGCTTCATTTAAAAAATTTCTAAAAAAGGTGTTTTGTGCCCCTACTGGGCTTCCATGCACTCCGGGTCTTCGTGTGAGCTGACAAAACCGCCGCTTTGTGGGGCAGATGTCGGGGGAACTGCTGCATGCCATACAGGTTCTTGAGCTGCTGGCGTTGCCGCGGTGCTTTGGGGCTGGTTTGCACTTGGAGGGTCTGGTGCTTGATAGGATGGCACGCCTGGAGTTACGACTTGCTGGTTTGTGCCGGATACAAGAAATGAAACTGCGGATTGCTGGATTTGTTCTCGCTGGTTTGCGCCGGTGACACCCTCCAGGGAAAGGTCTGCAATTCTTTTTTGAATGTTTAGAATTTCTGCCTTTTCGTGATCAATGTGTTCTATTATTTCTCCTGTGTGGGTCTTGACCAGATCAAACTTGGCTTCCGAGATTTCGTTGCTTTTGAACTGAACCTTGGCATCAAAGAGCAGTGTCTTGACAAGCCTCAGCTGCGAGCCCAGTCTGTCCAGTCTGGCAGTCAGAGTGGCGGCAATTTCTTTTTCTGCCTCATCAAGTGACATAAGTTTGGACTTGTATTTTTCGTGGATTATTTCTGCATCCTCTCGCATTTCGTCGTTTTCTGACACTATGTCAATTAGCGCCCTGAGTCTTCGGATTGTAAGTCCTTTTTCTCTTAGGAATCGTTGTGCGTCGAGTCTCCATTTTGGTATAAAGATTACGACATCGCCCTGGACAACCAGTTGCTCAAATGGAATCTGCTCCAGTCCGCCAAGACCGCAGTCGATTCCAACCATCTGGATGGAGCCGTCAATGTCAGTTACGGTGCCTACGACTTTGCCCATGTAGGTACCATACATGTCCTTGACCTGCTTGCCGATAATCTCTATTTCGTCCTTGTTCATTGGTATGGGTTGAGCATTGCATATAACCGACAAAATGTTAACAAGCGTTATTTATTTGGTAAGAACAATTTAACAAAACTTGCAGGCGCAATTTTAAAATGAGAATCCGGAAAAAGCCAGACCATGATTGACAGAGGCGGCCTTAATCAGATACTGAACTTTGTTTCAAAGAGATGGATCGATATGAGCAGAGACCCAAATAACAAGGCAATGAAGGAGCTTCCGGCTGAGTTTTGGATGAACTCGGTAGGTGGACATGCAGGAAATGGACACTGGATAACGACACTGGTGTACACGGAAAACGAAAATGACGTCAACTCGCTAAAAGAGGTCCTGCTCAGGTGGCAGACAAGGGGAAGTTCCTCAAAGGGCCTGATTCAGATCAAGCGAAAATAGTTTAATTATGTTTACCAGGTCTCCAATTCGTTGGAAGGCGAGTTTACCAGCTCTGAAAAGGAGATTTTGCGAAAGCATTTCTCGAATGCCGACGATCCGGTTTTTGCCATAATCACCCCAAGGCAGGTGGACCGCGGCGCCCTCATGTCGAGGTACAGCAGGACTGACAAGAGCATGCGGCGAATTTTTCTGGACGAGTTTTTGGCAAACGAAAACCGCGGTGAGGAGTTTTACAATAAGGTTTTGATAGAATACGGAGATGATTCTGTTGCGGAGCTTGGCATTGCCCAGGTGGCAGTAGAAGGGATTTCAAATATTGCAGTAAAAAAAATTGAGGACAGACGCATTGGGCTTTCGTATCTGGAAAAATCTTCCCGCTATGTGGCGTGGGACAAAAAAGTAAACGGCCAGTTCAAGTTTTACCGCGAGCCCTGGATAATGGAATCAAAATTTGCAGACTCATACCTGCAATGCTGCAACATGGATTTTGAGGTATACTCAAAGTGGATCCAGCCCATGATAAATTACATCAGGGAAAAAGAACCAATCGATGTCCTCAGGTTCAAGGAATCTGCCACGGGAAAAGAGGTCGTTTTTTCTGGGCTCAGAGATGAGGCAGACATCAAGTCGGCCACTGCGATTTACAATGCCACCACAAAGGCCAAGGCCCTTGACGTTCTGCGGGGTTTGCTGCCTGCATCCACACTGACAAACGTAGGAATCACGGGCAACGGCAGGGCCTTTGAGTACCTGCTTACCATTTTGTTCAGCTCCGGCCTGCAGGAGGAGCGCGAGCTTGCCCAAAAGATAAAGGCAGAACTGGACACAACCATCGGGTCCTTTGTGAGGCGCGCGTCAGACAGATACGGCCGTGCAATGCAAAAATACCTGACGTCATTGGAAAAAACATCGTCTTCTTTTGCAAAAAAGCACAGGATCTCAGAAGGCCCTGCTGGACCCCTTGTGAGACTTGTCGAGTATGAGCCAGAAACAAAAGCACTTGACAAAATAGTTGCAGCCATATTGTACGAGCACCAGTCCGCAGGATACGGCACAGTTGTTGCAAATGTAAAAAAGATGGGCAGGCAGGACAAGGCAAAGATAATCCGCGTTTTTGCAAGATTGAGGCAAAACAGGAGACAGCGGCCGCCGCGCCCCTTTGAGATGGCTCACTACACCTTTGATGTGATTGGCAACTTTGGAATGTTCAGAGACCTGCACAGACACCGAGTACTTACCCTTGAGCGACAGCTGCTGACTGCTGATCACGGTTATGCCATTCCAGGCGAGGTAAAAGAAATCGGAGCGGACAGGGAATTCAGAGAATGTATGGATGCATCAAAAAATCTTTTTGATTCCATGAGGTCAAAACTTGCGCGCCAGGCTCAGTACGTGGTAAATTTCGCATACAACTATCCGTTTTTTGTGCACCTGAATCTCCGTGAGGCCTGCCACCTGATTGAGCTTAGGACCATACCTCAGGGACATCAGGACTATCGGGCGGTGGCACAAAAGATGTTTCTGGCAATAAAAAAAGCCCACCCGAACATTTCCCAGATCATCAGGTTTGCAGACATGAACACATACGGGCTTGAGAGATTCGAGTCTGAAAAAAGAATCGAAGAGAAAAGAAAAGCCGGAAAAATCCTCTAATATGACCACGCATCAAAAAAGCCATGGAATGGGCAGAAAAAACAGACAGGGAATGGGCAGAGATCCTAAGTGAGGACGAGTTTGCAGTATGCCGCAAAAAGGCAACCGAGCCTCCCTTTACTGGCAAGTACACGTACTGCAAGGACGACGGCATTTACCGCTGCACCTGTTGTAGTAACGAGCTGTTTAGCTCCAGGACCAAGTTTGACTCGGGTTCTGGGTGGCCCAGCTTTTTTGAACCCGTCAACAAGGACAGTGTCAAATATGAAACGGATGTCAGCTATGGAATGGTGCGTGTGGAGGTAATGTGTGCCAGGTGTGGTTCGCACCTGGGCCATGTCTTTGAAGACGGCCCTGGGCCCACACACAATCGGTTTTGCATAAACTCGATCTCCCTGAATCTGGACAGGGACAAAAAAGACCATAATTAATAAATCTGGAACCAGGATGGTTTTTGAATTGATACTAGTACGTGGAATTTGCGGTTGGAGTAGAAAACATTGCGATTAATCATATGTGGGTTTGGAACGGTGGCCCAGAGTCTGGCAAAACTTCTTGTATCAAGATCCGATGATCTGTATGCAAAATACGGGATAAAGCCAAGGGTCGTTGCTGCCTTTGACAAAAAAGGCGGGGCGGTGGAGCAGTCAGGCCTTGACCTCAACAGACTAGTCGAGGTAAAAAAGAAGCACGGGTCGATAAAAAATTATGACAAAATAAAATCACGGACAGGACTGGACATAATCAACAATGTCGAGGCAGATGTCTTGATAGAGACCACCGCAAGCAACTACAAGGACGCCGAACCCGGAATGACGCACATTGTATCTGCGATGAAAAAAGGCATGCATGTCATATCTGTAAACAAGGGGCCCCTTGCCCTTGCGTTTCCGTCCCTCATGGAGCTTGCATCATACAATCGGGTCCTTTTGCGATTTAGTGGGACGGTTGGGGGCGGGACACCAATTTTGAATTATGCAAAAAACAGCCTTAGCGGTGAGCAGATTATTTCCTTTGCCGGAATCCTAAACGGCACAACAAACTACATCCTGACCAACATGGGTCGGGGAATGAGTTTTGCCGCAGCCCTCAAGGACGCAAGGTCCAGAGGATATGTGGAGGCCGACGAGTCCTTAGACCTTGATGGTTTTGATGCTGCCGCCAAGCTCGTAATTTTGGCAAACTGGATAATGGGCATGAAGGTAACCATGCCAGACATCCAGAGAACTGGGATTCGCAGGGTAACAACTGCAGACATCAGGGAAGCGGCAAAGAAAAAATGTGCAGTCAAGCTTATTGCATCCTGCAACAAGGAGCTGGTTGTGAGCCCCCGTGAGATATCCACGGAGGATCCATTGTGCGTAAATGGAACCCTTAACGCAATATCGTTTACATCGGAGCATTCTGGAACGCAGACCATAATAGGGAGGGGCGCAGGTGGCACAGAGACGGCAAGCTCCATACTCAGGGATCTGCTCGATATCCGCAAGGAAATAACACGGGATTGAGGTCCAACCTGATCTCAAAATCGGAAACGGCAGAGGTGTTAAGGGAAATCGCCTCCCAGTGGGGCTTTGAGATGCCAAAAATAAAAAACCTCAAAACATACGAAATCGACGAATCATCCAAGATCCTAGTTGGAGAAGGCATGACAGTTCTAAAGATTGGCCCGACGTATCTGCCATTTTTGTCAGATGCCAATACGCTTGCCCGGTTTCCAAGTGTCACGGTAGACATGGGGGCAGTCAAGTTCATGTGCGATGGTGCAGATGTAATGCGGCCAGGCATCAGGAGTTTTTCAGAATTTGAAAAAGGCCAGATTGTCTGTGTTGTGGAAGAGTCGCAGAAAAAATTTCTTGCAGTAGGGCGTGCTCTTGTCTCAAGTCTGGAGCTGGAGCAGATGGCCAAGGGGGTGACAATACAAAATCTCCACTACATTTCTGACAGATACTGGGAAGCAAAAAAGGCAATGAAGGACTGATGCCGCCTGGCCTGCAATTACTACGCATGTTTTAAAAACACATAGAAATAAACAATCAGCTAGTCTGCAGACCTCAACATGCCCACCATCGAAAAAAACACATCCCAAATCAAATCAAAGAAGGAACTTGTCTTTATCACATCGGTAACCCTTGTTTTTGGCGGTGCCTCGGTTG
>SBBK01000163.1 GCA_005240025.1 archaeon | reverse complement strand
TCCCGGACCCTGCCAAGGACCCGCAGGATTATATCGACAGGTACAACAACGAGCCAAAATACAAGGAATGGTTTGACAAAAACTTTCCAGATCAGTCCATATACGAAATAGTGGGCCTGGAAGAACCGCAACCAAATACATGCGGGGCGGGGACCCATCTGGAGGGGGGAGTCTGTGTTTTAGATGAAAGTACGGGACTGACAAGTGGCTGCCTCATTGCAACTGCCACATATGGCACCGAACTGGCACCACAGGTACAGTCATTGCGTGAGCTGCGCCAAAACGCATTGCTTGCGACAAACTCAGGGACAACATTTCTGAGCGCATTCAATGACGTATACTATGCATTCTCGCCAACCATATCGGACTGGGAGAGGCAAAGCCCAATCTTCAAAGGACTGGTCAGGGTTGCCATCACACCAATGCTCTCAACGCTGTCCATACTAAACTATGCAGGTATTGATTCGGAATCGGAAATGCTTGGATACGGAATAGGAATAATACTGCTAAACATAGGCATGTACTTTGTCACACCTGCCATTGTACTAGTAGGACTGAAAAAAATTCTGGATATGTTGCAGTTGCAGAACAAAAACTAAAGCACGACAAACTCGTCGCTGTGGGCTCTCTTGCGTCACGGCTTGCCCACGACCTGAGAACCCCACTGAGTGTAATAAAATTAACTGTTGATCTTTTGCAGCTGCAAAACAAAGATCTTGATGAAAAAACACTTCAAAAAATCACCCGAATAGGCATTTCTGTGGACAAAATGATGTCACAAATAGGCGGCGTCATGGATTTTGTGAGGACAAAACCTCTCGAGGTACAATCTACCACCATACAAAACATCTTAAAATCTGCCCTCGATGGAACAAAAATCCCTCCGGATGTCTCGATAAATCTCCCGCCGTACGACATTGAGATCCGTTGCGACACAAAAAAACTTGATCTGGTATTTACAAACATCATATCAAATGCAATTCAGGCCATGGAAAATGCCGGAACAATAAATATCAGATTGACAGACAAGATTGATCATCTCCTAATAGAGATCGAAAATAGCGGCCCTCCAATCCCAGAAGAACACCTAGAAAAGATATTTGAGCCGTTGTTTACTACCAAGCCCGCAGGAACCGGCTTGGGTCTTGTCACCTGCAAGACCATCGTGGAACAGCACGGCGGCAGCATATCTGCCTACAATTACCCAACGCGTTTTCTAATCAAACTGCCAAAACACGCTACCTCGGAAATCCGGGATTCAAGCGCAAATTCAGATGCCTAGTTTGGCACAGGCTCAAGGGCCTTTCTCTTTATCACGCTAAACACAAACACAGCTATCCCTATTCCAAAAAACACCAAGTATGGCATCGAATTGCCGGAAAACTCTGAAATCAGACCGGCAGTGACAGGTCCTACCGCCCATCCGATTCCAAAGGTGGTCTCATAGGCGCCAATTACTATTCCCGCCGTCTCCTTTTTTGTCTGCCTCAAAATTATCTCAAGTGTCAGCGGAAACACAATGCTAAAGCCAAACCCCATCAGGAGCATGGCCGCACCAAACCCGAAAATCGAATCCGAGTAAAACGAAATCAAAAGCCCTGCCGAAATGCAAAGAGTTGAGGCAATCAATGTCAGGCTTGTTCGCCTTGCAAGCTTTTCGGTTGATGCCAGAGTGGCCACTCTTGACACCCCAAACACGAAAAACAACATCTCAATTTCAGTTGCAGACATGCTCCGGTCATTCAAAAATGCAGGATAAATGGTAAGTATCATGCCAAACGACGACGCATAAAAAATCAAAATTGTTATGACCTGGGGGAATCTTGCCATCTGCCTGACGACAGAAAACGTAAACTCGGGGCTTTGCTGCGGCAACCCGCGCTTTACAAGCTGGATTGAAAAAATTATTGCCGCCGCAGTCACAAATGTAGACACCTCAAAGATCATGCGATATGTCATATCGAGACCATCCAGCAAAAAGGTCCCTGCAAGAGGCCCAATCATAAATCCGCTGACAAAAAATCCTGTAAATCGTCCTATGTTTTTGACACGGGACTCTGTGCCAGAGTTTGAGATGATGGATTCTGCAGGGGGCCAAAAAAACGCATGTGCCACGCCTGTCAGTGCCCTGAGCACCATTATCTCGGCTACGGAATTGACCTGGGACAACAGGAATGTGGATGCAGAGTTGATAATTATTCCAAAAGAAAGGATTTTGGCGTTGTTGAATCTGTGAAGCATGACTCCCACAAATAATGGAATGAACATGTAGGGAACAAAATTTGCAAGGCCGATGAATCCCAGATCAGCATAGGATGCACCTATCTCGTTTTTTGCAAAAATTGGAACAATCGGATTGTGCAAGCCGTACGATATTCCAATCAGAAGCCCCACTGCGTTAACTAGGGCTAGCGTTTTTTTCATTTGTATGCCGCGACCATTATTGCGCCACCCATCAGGTCTTTTTCAAATTCGACACGGGAAAATTTTTCCAAAAGCATTGACTCCAGCTTGGAGTTCTGTGGCCAGCGTCTGTACGTCCCATAAAGCGTAGCAAACTTGAGCCCGAGTCTTCCCCCAACAGAAAACGCAATGATTGGCAACACTGTCCTGAGATAAAACGAAACGCCTGCCCTGGCCACTGCACAGTCTGGCTTGCCAAGGTCCACTATTACAAACCGCCCGCCTTTTTTTAAAACGCGGTGAATCTCGGAAATTGCAATTTTAAGATTTATTGCATCGCGCAGCGAGTACCCACACAACACTGCGTCGAACTGCTCCTCCCTGAACGGAATGTGCTCAAAGACGCCGCACGACATGTCTGGCGTTTTTTTAAAATGGCTGCCGGTGTTTTTGAGCATTGGGACAAGCGGATCATAAAGTGTTATTGCGATATTGCCGCAAATCTTTTCTGCCGTTTTTGACATGTTGCCAAACCCAGAGCCTGCATCCAGAATCAAGTCGCCAGGCCTTACGCGCCCGCTGATTCCGCGCCTTCTATGTTCTGCGTCCTTGCCAAGCGAGATGTATGAGTTCACCCTGTCATATATGGGAATGATCTGCCGCAAAACATCGATTACCTCGCCCCAATAACTCCCAAGGCCCATATGAAATTGCTACTAAAAAGCCATAATTTGTATTATGATGATTTCGCAAACCTGGTTTTTGCTAACTTGGAGTATTTTTCAAGCTCACCCTCACCGATTTTTTCAAGAATCTTTTTGTCCCTGGCAATGCGGGCCATCTTGATGTGTTTTATTCCATCCTTTTGCTCGCTCTTTAGATCAATCGCTGCAACTGCAAGCACACAAGCATCATCAAGGGACATGTTTTCGTCGTAGTCTTTCTCCAAAAACGCGTTTACCTCTTCAGAACCTGCTCCTATGGCAACAGCCGAATACGATACAAATGTCCCAGAGGGGTCCGTGACATAAATCAGGTTGCCGCGGGGATCGACTCCTGCAATTATCAGTGCCACACCAAACGGTCGAACCCCCGAGTATTGCGTGTACTGGTGGCATCTGTCTGCCAGGTGTTTTGCTACCGTCTCGACATCGACCTTTTCATCATAGATGAGCTTGTGGCTTTGCGAAAACATTCTGGCATCGTCAACTTGGACGCGTGCATCCGGGATGTATCCTGCAGCCGCCACACCAATGTGGTCGTCAACTTGGAATATTTTCTGAGTGATTCCCGCCATCTGTAGCTTGCGGGGGATCTCTTCAACTGCCATGATGACGCCGTCCTTTGTCTTTATCCCAATTGCCAGAGTTCCGCGCTTCACTGTCTCTATGGCATACTCGACCTGGTAAATTCTGCCATCTGGAGAGTACATGGTGGGTGTCATGTCGTAGCCGCGTGCTGGCATCATAATGAAAAAGCTACCTTTGTTGTCAATTTAAGCGTTAGTCGGATTTGGAATGGATTTGGAAATACTGTTTTAAATCAAAATGCGCCTCATCAATCAAATGAGTGTGGAAAAACTAGTAGAGATCCGCAAAATGATCCAAACCAAATCCATCCATGCTAGAAAGCCCGACTGTGACGCCCGGAGGCTGCTGCTGTATGTCTTTACGGGAACGCGTGGCGGCTTTACGAGGCTGGAGATTATTCAACTTCTCTCAGAGATACCCGCGAATACAAACCAGCTTGCCTCACAGCTTGGCCTTGATTACAAAGCCATCCAGCACCATCTTGTGGTGTTGGAAAAAAATAACCTGGTGACAAAAATCGGGGGAAAGTACGGCTCAATTTTCCACCTGTCTGCCTACCTCGAGGTCAACATTTTGGCACTGGACGAGGTAGTAACAAAGCTAGAACGCCAGTTTGGCCGCAAGATTGTGTACCTGTGATCGCAAACCCCCTCAACAAACTTAAATAGAAATCGTCTTCAGAAAATATCGATCAATTTGGTTCAGGGAGATCCTTGGAAGAACGCACTAAAACAGCTAGATGACGCATGTCATATTTTGAAGTTAGACAAGGGCACAAGGGACTATCTGGCAGAACCAAACAAAGTCCTGCGGGTGAAACTCCCAGTCAAAATGGACAACGGCAAGATCCGCATTTTCACGGGCTTTAGAAGCCAGCACAACAACGACCGCGGTCCCTACAAGGGCGGTATTCGATATTTCAACCCTGAGGGGGGAGTCGAGTACATGGAAAAAGAGGTCAAGGCACTTTCAGCATGGATGACCTGGAAGTGCGCCGTAGTCGATGTTCCACTGGGTGGAGGAAAAGGCGGCATCTATGTGAACCCAAAAACAGAAAAACTTAGCGAGGGCGAGCTTGAAAGGCTCACTCGAAGGTTTGCTTTTGCAATATCTGAAATTATTGGACCGAAAAAAGACATCCCTGCACCAGACGTCTACACTACGGGCAAAGAGATGGCACAGATAATGGATGTTTACGGAAAACTGGCAGGAGTTGAGTATGAACCGGGTGTAATTACAGGAAAACCCCTCTCGCAGGGTGGTTCGCTGGCAAGAAACGTAGCCACGGGTCTTGGATGCGCATACTGCATACGCGAGGCAGCAAAGACGCTCCGACTAAAACTCAGGGGGGCCAGGGTGGTCATACAGGGGTACGGTAATGCGGGAACCTTTACTGCCGAATACCTGGAAAAAATGGGCGCAAAAATAATTGCAATAAGCGATTCAAAGGGCTCAATCATAAATCAAAACGGACTGGACTCCAAAAAAGTTTTGGCATTCAAGGAAAAGACTGGCTCCGTAGTAGGGTATCCTGGAAGCAAAAAGATTTCCACGCAGGACCTCTTGACGACAAAATGCGACATCCTGGTGCCGGCAGCACTTGAAAACCAGATAAACGCGGCAGTCGCAAAAAAACTCCAGTGTAAAATAATTGCCGAGGCGGCAAACGGTCCAACAACTCCGGATGCAGACCCTGTCATATATGACAAAAAAATAATGGTCATACCAGACATTTTGGCAAACTCTGGAGGAGTATGTATATCGTATCTAGAATGGGTGCAAAACAACATGGGCTATTACTGGTCATTTGACGAGGTGGCAAGCAAGATGGAAAACCACATCGTGCGCGGATTCAGGGATACACTGGCATTGTCCAAAAAACACAAAATCGACATGAGGCGTGCAGCAATGGTGCTGGCAGTGGGCCGCGTCGTTGAGGCATTCAAAGCAAAAGGCCTCTGGCCATAGAATTTTTTTCCTCACGCTTATATGGCATGCAGAATTATTTTTTGCAGTTGAGTGCGGATGCAGAACCAAACATTGAAGGCATACTGGTAGACGATCACACGCTGGTCACAAACAAAGAAATGCAGAGTGCCCTTGAGCAGAAAGGATACGGCGAGCAAAGACACGACAAGTTTTTCCTAAAACCATTCGAGTCGCTATACTTTCTTTTTTACAACAAACTCGATCTCACCGGAGCAAAAAAGAAGATTGGCTTTGATCAAATGCTTCAGATCTGCACAAACTCTGACGAAAACGCGCTGACAAAATTTCTAATTTACAGGGATCTGCGGGTCAGAGGATACACTGTAAAAGACGGCTTCGGGTTTGGCTCGGATTTCAGGGTTTACGAGCGGGGGCAGTTTGGGGAAAAGGGCGCCAAATATATCGTCTTTGGTCTGGCAGAAGGAAGGCAGCAAAAAATTGGCCAGCTCCAAAAAAGCATCGAGGAGATAACAAAGATGGGCAAGGAGCCAATCCTTGCAGTGATAGAAAGAAGGGGCGAGATAATTTATTACAAGATATCTCTGGTGCGATTCATGGAAAACACAAAAAACATCGAAGCATCCAGCTTTGTGTTTAACTGATTGTCTCTATTGCCCACCCGGGGTCATACCTGAGCAGATTGTGCTTGTTTGCGTAAATAAAATCGTGCACCTCCACATACTCTGTCCTGTTGTTCCACAAATTTTCAAAGTCTGCCATTTTGATTGCGACCCTCGATGGCTCATTCCACGAGGTAAATACATCGACGGATTCAAAGTTTCTGTTGTCGATATCAAATGTTTCATTTGAGGTTCCCGTGTATGCAACCATGTCGCCATCCTCGTCACGAAATATGCCAATTCGCTCCGAAAAAGAACCATCAACGTGCTCCGAGTTTGGTATTGCCACTTTGATCTGAATTTTTTCCTTTTGTATTAGCTGGTATACAAGACCGAGCTTGTTGTCGTGGATGGACGTGCCATTGTAAGGGTTGCCGTTTTGGTTTTTTTTATCGTACATCCTAGTCAGAATGTCCAAATCTGCAGACCTGTACCTGTGGCCGGTAATGAGGCGAATTCTTCCATCGTGCTGAATAAAGTTTTGCAGCCCAAGCGAGAGTGCCAATACGCTCTTGACTGTTGCATACTCTACTGCCCTGTCATACTCTATGGAGTTGCTAAGGCACGGTATGAAAAAATCTGTAATCAGATCGTCCCTGTCCGTCCTGTATTGCGGTTTTAGCAAAACGCTACGCAGTCCCAACAATTTTGATACCACCTGATCTTATTTAAGAAGTGGCAATATGTGCACAATCAAGATCATACTAGACACAAGAGAATCCAATCTGGCCGTGTTTTGTAATGACTGGCATTTGACTAAATGGGATGATGTTAGACCAAAGTTACGCCAGAATGATTGTGCGGCAAATGAGTGAAAAAATCCTTTTTCTGCCATGGAAAAAATGCTCCCGCCGGGATTTGAACCCGGGATCACTGCCTTGAGAGGGCAGTATGCTTAACCGGTCTACACCACAGGAGCTTAGAAGAGGCGTCAAGTTCTAGCAATTTAAAGGAATTGGCTTTGAGGGCCAGCATTGTTTGTGTTGTTTGATTAAAAAAATAATTACAAGCCTTAAAGAAATCAGTGAACGAGTTTTCCACATGGAACTTGATGGTGTAATCAAACACTTGTCGCTGTCTGAATATGCTGTCGGTCTTGGCGGGTGCAAGGCACAAAAAACAACGCTGAGCTGCTGCGAATACAACCTCACAGTGTTTGACGGCAAAAAAGAAAAAGACTCTGTTCATGTCATAGATGACAGAACAATAAAACTTCATCACGGAACTCTAGATGAAACCAGCATCGATGTTTTGCAAAAATACGACTCCATGGTTATATTATCAGATCCAGACTGGAGCCTCAGAATGTTTCTTTCAGGACTCAAAGAAAAACAAGAAAAAATCCGCAAGTCATGCATCACCGGTTGCCTTATCACTGCCGCGTCTTTTGCGGCAAGGACACTGCAAGGCATACCATCCGGCGAGTTTGCCCCCGTGTGGCTCAAATGTGCAGCATTTTTTATCTGCGACGCCCTTGTTTTGCTGAACTCAAAACCTCGCAGCCCCGCACACACACTCGAGTTCATCAGAAACCTGGAGCCAAACAAGACAAACGAGTCGTTCTCAACACTGACAGACGCAATAGGTCTTGAGCGTGCGACGCCATCTCTCTTGGAGCGCATGGTCAAGTCAACCGTCGGGTTTTCAGACATGACTGAAAACAACAACCATTCAAAAATAATTGTGCAAAAATACCGATATCTGGTAGATAACTCGCTCCTATCGGACTGCTACTTTTACCTGGGATACATAAACAAAAACAACATTTCTTCCGTGGGAACACTGAGGCCAGAGATGATACACATGCTCAAGATCGCCTTGGACTTGGAGTACGATCATACCAGGATAGAAAGGCAAGCAAAGTCACTGCACAGACTGGCAAACGAACTCGTACAAAGCAGTCTAGCGAAGCTTTAAAACCATGTGGGAAGATAATCATTTCATGGTAGATCAAGCTTGCGGATGCGAAACAGAAACAGGCGATCCGGAATTTCAATGTGACTGTGAAATGCAAGGACATTGTCTTTGCAGCGCAGACTGTAAATGCAAGTCTTCCGTTTGTAAGGAAGCCGTTGCAGAGTTAAGATAAATCTTAACCTTCTACTTTTTGTTTTTTATTAGATGAGTTTTTCGTCCTCTGGATCAAGGCCCCATGACCTGACCAGCTCTTTTTGGAACTTGTCAGCTTGGGGCTCGCTAAGTGAATTGCCACAGTTTTTGTGCGTTGGGACGACTCTCATTCCAGCAAGTTTGAACTCCACTTCGTACATGTGGATTTTTGCGCAGTCGCACATCCAATTTTGTGCTTTAGCGCCTCTATATTTGTGTAGCTTGCGCAAACCAATAGTCTGGCTGAACAACATTTAACTAGGCAACTGCAAAAATAATATTCACTTGATAAAGACAAGAATTTTTGTCACTTTGATTGTCGTCTCCCTAATGGCCTCTGCTTTTTCGCAGAGTGCAAGCGCCCAGTTTCAGGGCGGTGGCGTAAACAAGCCTGGATCGTGGTACGTGGGGGAGGGACTCAAAAAAGGAGACATGTTCAGTTATTCGCTTTGCCACGTGGACTACAAGGACTGCTCTCCATTTCAGATAGACTTTTGGGTCGAAGGTGACCAAAAGGTGGGCACCGAAGACCAGTTGCTGCTTCAGGTGGTCGTGTATGACGGGGGCAAAACCAACAAAGGAACCATGAATGTCGGCAAAGTGGCCCCGGAACCAACAAAGAGCACACCAAACCTCACATCGTACACGGCAGCATTCAAGTCCTCAATTGCATGGCTTTCAGCATATGCAACTGCAGACACAGGAAGTCTTACCGGCAAGGGTCCAAAACAGTTTAGCATGCCTTCCTGGGGGAAGATAGGGAACATTGGCGGCGAGCAGATAATCCCAACTGCCGAAGAAAAGGTCGCAGTGATATATGGAATATTTGACTCGGTTCTGATTAGCTGGAAGACAGGAGGCAAGGTAAACCGGGTCTGGGTGGTGGACGATTTTCCGTTTCCGGTAAAAGCAGATACGTATGCCCATGTGGCACAGGGCGTGCCTCCACAGGAATACCGATTCGAACTGCTAGGCTACAGGCAAAATGTAACCTCAAACCCATTTGAACACATCAAAGGCGAAGGAGAAAAAGCAAAAAACCTCAACTGCCCAACAAACACAGACGAGTTTGTCGTACTTTCCAAGAACACAGTCACAAACACAATGATAGTCAGCGTCAAGTATGCCCCACCAAAGCCAAAGCAGGG
>SBBK01000238.1 GCA_005240025.1 archaeon | reverse complement strand
TTGTCAATTATATCCTGACCGATGCCGGTCCCCGTATCAGTAAAAATTATTTCAACCATTTCTTTTCCATCCCTGTCAATTATCAACACTTCGTTGAATTCTGGGTTTTTCTGATATTTCGTTCCAATGTCGTTTGCTATTATCATATCTGCGTTCGATTCTGCAAGCTTTTTTCTTGCAGATTCCACAAGTGTTTTTTTAGAAACGTTAGCTTCTGCTTTGAATCCAACCAGGAAGACATCTTTTTGCAATTTTTTTATCTGATCAATTATTTTCGGAGCCTTTTGCAGTCTTATGATGATCTCTTCATCTGTACTCTTTATTTTTGATTCGGCTGATTTTGTAGTGTAATCCGCAGCTGCTGCAGCCAAGATGACAACATCGAATTTCTTTTGTTCAAGCTGCTTTCTGACTGCATCATACATCTGCTGCACACTCTTTACAGGTATTACTCTGGCTCCCTTTGGCGGTGCTGTGACCCCAGGCCCATACACCAAAGTAACCTTGGCACCAGCAGATACAAATTCACCTGCAAGCAAAACTCCGGTCTTACCAGTGCTCTGGTTTGTAATTACTCGTACTGGATCAATGAACTCAGTCGTGGGTCCGGCAGTAATGAGAACCCGCTTTCCTGCCAAAACCGAGGAATGCCCAAATTTTTTAAGCACATATTCCAGAACATTTTCAGGCTCGGCTGCCTTTGCCTTGCACTCTATCATGTTCGGGCCAACAAACTCTATCTTGCCTTTCAAAAATTCGATGTTTCGTAAAACTGCGGCATTTTGATACATTGCCTCATGCATCGCAAGTGCCATGAGGATGGGCACCTTTGCACCAAAACCGACAGTCAAAACAGTAGAAACCGGCGTATCATCAATCCCATTTGCAAGCTTGCCAAGAGTGTTTGCAGTAGCGGGATACACCACGATAAGATCAGACTGTTTGTAGTCGGCAAGGCGTATGTGCTCAAGCTCCCCAGTAAGCTTTGTAATTACCTTTTTTCCCGTTGCCCATCTAAAATAATCCGGCCGTATTAGTCTGGTGACCGCATCAGACGCAACACACATGACATCTGCGCCGTGTCGCATCAAAAGTCTTGCAAGCTCAATTGCCTTGTAGGCTGCAACGCTTCCGGCAACACAGAGGACGATTTTCTTGCCGGCTAACTCAGTCCCAGAGGATTCCACAATGTCAAGTGAAGGGTGTTTATCTTCCGATCTCTTTTTCAAGTCTGTCAAGCTCCGATCGGTCCATTGAAAACCAGTTTTCCTTTGCGGGGAATCTACCAGATTCTACATCCAGTCTGTAATTTGTAACTGCTTTTGTGATTTGATCAGCCAATGAAAGATACTGTTTTACAAACTTCGGTTTGAGTTTATCGTACATTCCCAAAACGTCATGTACAACCAACACCTGGCCATCACAATCTTTGCCAGAACCAATTCCAATTGTTGGAATAGATATGGATTCTGAAATTATTTTTGATGTTTCGAAAGTTACCATTTCAAGGGCTATGGAAAAAACCCCCGCATCTTGTAGTAACTTTGCATCTTCAAGCAGAATCAGAGCAGCATCCTTTGTCTTTGCCTGGACTCTGTATCCTTGTGCAAGAGTAGTAGTCTGAGGCTGAAATCCAATGTGACCCATTACAGGAATGCCGGTCTCTACAATGGCGCGTATGGTTGGCGCGACCGTCTTCCCGCCTTCTAGCTTGACCGCATCGGCCCCTGCCTTGATGAGCCTGCCTGCGTTTGCAATTGCATCGCTTGCAGAAGCCTGATACGACATAAACGGCATGTCTGCTACTACGAGCGCATTTTGTCTTGCACGGCAAACTGCCTCTGTAAACAAAATCATCTGATCCATCGTAACTGGAATCGTGTTTTCGTATCCAAGCATTACCATTCCTGCAGAATCGCCAACAAGCAAAATATCGATTTCTGCCTTGTCACAAAGTGATGCCAGCGTATAATCATAAGCTGTGATTGCAGAAATTTTTTTGCCTGCCTTTTTCTTATCCAGTATGTCTCTGACCGACTTATGCAAGCCTTGCTCTCCTCGTAAGGTTGCTCTTTATCTCAAGTATTGTTGACGCCAGATTTTTCTTGTTGTCAAATTTTTTGACAGGCCTGTTCTTTTTGCACTCTTTAATGAGCTCTCCGATTGCACGAACCACATTATCCACTATTGTAATGTCGGCAGTCTGTGCAGTTCTTGATAGTGGATTAAGATCAAAGGTTATGACTTTTTTTCCAGCCCTTTTTAGTGCAAGAGTCCTGTCCCCATCCTCCAGTGGAACTACAACGACATCTGCAGCAAAGATTCCGTTCTTGTCCACAACTCTCCGTGCAGAATCAAGTCCAGATAGTTTTGCAGCGTCTTTCTTTTTTATTCCAAGTATTTCCTTTGCGCCGTTTTTCTTCAGGACCTTGGCTATTTCCTGTCGCCGTTTTCTGGTACCATAAAAAAGGTTTATCTCGATTTTTGCCCCACTGACAAAAGCAAGCTCCACCATCTCTTTTGGGCACAGACCAGCAATGTTGCCATTTACAGAAATCACGGGTCTCTGGGCAGCCATGAGCATCATGGCTGCCGCCCTGATTGCCTTTCTGGCAGCCTCAGACGTGCGCTCGCCGATCAAATAATCAAATGCCTCACCACGCCCATGGGCCATGAGGCCTTCTTTTGCCACCAATCCCTTATCGAATGCTAAAACCAATCTCTCTCTGATGTACAACGATTTGGCTCGCGGGTGGGTGGATGGAATAAATGTCAACTGACTAATCTTGCACCAAGCTCGTCTATTTTTGATCTGATGATAATGCCATCATGATACTTTTCCAAAATTCCAAGAACTCTGTCTTCCAGATTTTGCGGAACAAGCGTAAATATGGTCTCGCCAAACAGTGCCACACCACATCTGATGCCGTTCGCTTTTAGGTCATCAATTACAATTTTCATCTTTGGTGTTATGACGTTGATATAGTCTGCAAACTCTAACGAATAATCATGAAAGTGTTCAATGCTTCCTGTCTGTATGAGTCGGTCGACCATTTTTCCGCCAAGACCATTAATTGTATCGATCCTGTCTCTGAGAAATTGTTTTGTAGAAATTGGCGAAAAACAAATTATGATTGCAGAAAATAATTCGGTTGTAATTTTTTTGATCTTTCCTATTCCGGGCGCCCCCTGCTTTGTCCTTATTTCAAATCCTCCATGGAACGATGCTAAAACATCTCCCAATCCTGTTCTACAACACACATCTGCACTGTGTGCTATCTTTCCAAGATGCTCTTTTGAAAAACCACAATCAAATGCCTCGTTTAGTGCATAGCTTAGAGAAAGTGCAACTGCAGCGGAGCACCCAAATCCATACCCTACTGGAATCTCTATGTCGTGGTGTACCAAAACAAAATAATCTCCAGGAATCTGCTCTAGAAACTCCTTTAACACAAACTCCGAGACCTGAGTGTTGTCTGGTTTATACCCGCTTGTCTGGATACGACAGTCTGTAAATTCGGACTCGCGGACCTCGACTCTGGTTGTAACGCCTGCCTGGATGGAAAAACCAGCACCAAGGGAGCCCTGGAACTCTGGTTTCTGGCCATGAGCCAATTCTGCCTTGAAGAATCCAGTTATGTGTGCAGGACTAAATGCAGCCCCCTTCATCTGATCCGAGTATAAATTTAAGCAAAAATATAAGAATATAGCTTAAATTAATTAAATCAGTATAAATTGACTAAATTCGTAAGACGCCTCCAAAAGATAGGAAGCAGTATCCTGGTATCACTCCCAAAGGAATGGGTTGAGGCAAACAAACTGGACAAGAGCATCGAGGTAGAGCTTGAAACCAGCGAAAACACCGTCTCAATTACTGCAAACAAAGGTGGGCGACCCTCAAAGGAGGTAATGATATCGTATCCTCTTCCCAAGGAAGAAAACGTTGTTGCCGACATTATTGGTGCGTACTTGCTAGGATATGACATTATTCGAATCAAGGGAAAGACAAGCATCCCAATTGAGGATCGCGAAAAAATCCGAAATTCCATGAGGCGTCTCGTAGGCATGGAAATAGTAGAAGAAGACTCGTCAAACTTTAACGTCCAGTTTCTTTTGGATGCCACGACACTAAATCCAGCAAAAATCCTAAAAAGAATTGGCTCGATTGCCCTTGGGATGTTTAATGACATCACGCTTTCCCTCATATCGGATGACAGATCAAATCTCCAAACCCTTGCAAACAGAGACGACGAAGTGGACAGGCAATACTTTCTTTTAGTCAGACTGATTCGAAGCTCAATGATTGACAGGCGACTTGCAGCTGCATTCAACTTGGAAAACATCGATGTTCTAGATTACAGAATTGCCGCACACATATTGGAGACGGCAAGCGATACTCTTGTTGATATTGCCAACTCACTTTCCAAGACGGCGCTACAAAAGGACGATCTGAGAAAAATCTACGATCTCACAAAAGATATCCAAAATATACATCAAAAATCAATTGATGCATTTATTGAACAAAACAGAAGACTGGCAATTGACGCAATATCAAGCCACAGAAAATTCCAAAAAAAAATCTCAGATGTTATTACCTCAATTGAGCAAAAAATCCAACTCCCAATTGATCTGCTGGATTTAATTTACATGTTTGAACAGGTATCAAAATCCTGGTCCGACATTGCGGATTTGGTAAAGCCAGTCTACACTCAATGAATGTTGTTTTTTTGTGCAAAAGTCAGGGCAGCACATATTGTCTTGGAGTCTATTATTTTGCCTGCCTTTATCATACTCAAAAGCCTCTTAAAGTCAATTCTGACTACAGACATTATCTCGTCTTCGTCCAGTGCTTGACCTGTGATTTTTTCGAGGTCTTTTGCCACAAAGCAGTGGATAGCCTCTTTGTTGTAGCCGACCGAAGGATAGTAAGTAATGAGATGATTCAGCCTTTTGGCCTTGTATCCAGTTTCCTCTCGGATCTCCCTAAATGCGCACGCTTCAGGCAGCTCGCCCTCTTCTAGCGTGCCTGCCGGGATTTCTAAAATGTAACCGTGGCCAAAGCGATGCTGTTTGACTAAAACGACCTTGCCTTCTTTATCAAAGGCCAAAATGGCCGCAGCCCCATTATGCTCTATTATCTCGCGTTTTATTTTCTTGCCACGAATGGTTAAATCGTAGATACTCAAACCCAAAATCTTACCGTCGTATATTGTCTTTTTTTTCATTACAGGCGGTTTGATTTGGTTGATATTTAATCTGTCTGGTACATCAGGTGCAATCTTTGCAATGATTTGGCGGCCTTGATAGTATTGATGACCCATTTTTGCGGCAGACTAATTTTTTTGGGGATAAATAAATCAGCTGATACAACACCTTTTACATTACGAATCTGTTGCGTTGCACTGTCTAGCTCAAAAATGTTGTTACTGTGCAAAAACAAAACAATCTGATTTTTTGCAAGGAATGGCTTTTGCAAAAATATGCTGGAAAATTCCTCTTTCAGCCGTTTTAGAATATCATCAAGATCACCGCTGACCCAAACCAGCACTGCAAACGGAATAAACTGGTTAAATTTAGACGGATCATAAATCAAGGTAAATAATATTGCCTCGTCTTTTTGCAGCTTTGTCAGAGACCTTGCGATGGTTTTCGTTGAAAAGTTTGTGAGCTTTGAAAGCTCCTCGATTTTTGCGCGGGGATTTTTTAGCAGATGCCTGATTATTACTAGGTCGGTTTTTGTCAAGTCTGATCTAATACCTGGATTTTCAGCTTCAAAAATAGAAAGAATCCTGATGTCTCGCATCAGGCTTTTCGCAAGCTCAATTTTTTGTGGCACATTTTCTTTTACAACTATACCGCAGACTGTTATTCCACCTACACATGGTACCACAAAAAATGGCTCGCCAACCAATTCCACCTGCTTTAAAATCTCTGAAATGTTCTGACCTGTCATCACAACATAGAACACATTATACCCTAAAACTGGTGGCTCGATCTTGAGCGCAAAGTT
>SBBK01000139.1 GCA_005240025.1 archaeon | reverse complement strand
GCAGAAGGCCAACTACAGGACATGCCAAAGGAACAGTTTCTCAAAAACCTAAAAGACGTCTTTGTGCTCTACGAACAAAAACGCAGGGAAGGAAAAATTCGGTACTACGGCATGGCGACCTGGGAGTGTTTTAGAGTAGAATCTGATAACCAGCAGTACCTCTCACTTTCTGCTGTCTTGAGTATTGCAAAAAGTGTTGGCGGAGAAAATCACGGATTCAGATTCATTCAGCTGCCGTACAACATGTATTATGACCAGGCATTTATGGCAAAAAACCAACCAATGGGTGACGCTAAAATGTCCGTCCTTGAGGCAGCAAAAACTTTGGGTATCGGCGTATTTACGAGTGTTCCACTGATGCAGGGAAGGCTGCTTGCACCCGGCGTGCTGCCTGACTTTGGCAGTCTTTTGCCATCCCAGAAATGCCTTCAATTCATCCGCTCAACTCCGGGCGTGCTTGCACCCCTTGTCGGGCAAAAGACTATTTCGCATGTAGATGAAAATCTGGAAATAACGAAAATTCCACCATTGAGTAAAAATGAGTTTGATGAGCTGGTAAAAAAATTAACTGCCTGACCTGACTTTGCCGCCAAAGCCAATTATGGAACCTGTTATGTTTGGAATGCTTTTTTCCACCTCCAAAAGAATTTTACCGTTCTCAATTACCTCCATTTTAAAATATTCATTTGCAGCTGGGCGTTCGCTATCGGAATAAACTATGACAATGTTGACAATCTCATTTTCATCTATGTTTTGATCAAAATTCTGGTTTATCACCCAGTACAGAAAAGCAACTGTTGTATCTGGTTTTTCGTAATTGAGGGGATTGGCCGTAATCAATCCTTCTTTTTTTGCAGCATCAAGTGCAGCGTTCAGTGAGTTAAATGATTCACGGTATAATGCGCCAGAGTAGATGCCGTTGTGCGTTATTTCATGACTGCCATCCTTGATTATTTTATATGCTATCTTCATGTTTTTGGGTGATGTATCTACAATTGTCGTTGTACCTATTGGAGTTGCAGTCACAGTTATCTGATTGTTTGAGACATCGGCGCCTGCAGTGATCTTTCCCAGGATCTGGATCCTTTTTTCAGAATCTGTAATAGATACCCCCACAACATCCTTTACCACTTCCGAGGTCACAAAACCGGAATTTATCACAGTCCATGTAACTGCAATAGCTATCACTGCAAAACTTACTATTGCAGTGTTGTGCCAAATGGCAAGTCCTCTGTGCCGCACATTCATAATTTTCGTATTACTCCAAACTACTATCTTTCATAGTGTGTTTGAGGTGAACAAAACAAATCTACTTTGTTTTATATAGTGAGCATATCGTGTGTGTGTATGGACGAACTGCCGAAATTCTCAAGCCGCGCATTTTTGGCTCCGATGGCAGGTGTGAGCGATGCAGCACTGAGGCTCGTGTGCAAAGAAATGGGCGCAGGCCTTGTTATGACAGAGCTGACAAACATCCATGCCATCATTGCAAAAGAAAAGCAGCTGACAGCACAACGCAAACAGATTGATGATTTCATAGAATTTTCAGAACTGGAACGACCGCACTCAATCCAGCTGTTTGGTTCTGACATTAATGCCATAAAGAAAGCCGCACAAATAGTAGAGCCGTTCTTTGACACAATTGACTACAACATGGGTTGTCCAGCACCCCACATCACACAACAAATGGCGGGCGGCGCCCTGCTCCAGAACCTTGATCTGACAAGAAAGATCTTTCATGCTCTTGTTTCTTCTGTCAAAAAACCAGTCACGCTCAAAATGCGGACAGGTATCGATAACCCGACCCGGTTCATCGAGGTGGCAAAAGCAGCAGAAGCTGAAGGGCTTCAGATGATAACACTTCATGCAAGAACCGTAAACCAGGGATATTCTGGCAGATCAAACTGGGATTTGATTCGTCAGCTAAAGGATGCCATTGGCATTCCGGTGGTGGGCAATGGTGACATCACAAGTCCTGAGCTTGCAAGACAAATGATTGAGCAGACAAACTGTGACTATGTGATGGTAGGACGTGGTGCTGCGGGAAATCCTTTTCTGTTCAGGCAAATCAATGACTACCTGTCTACTGGGACCTATCAACAGTGTCTGCCAAAAAACCAGCTTGAGATGTTTGGCAGATATGCAGAGTATGCACAAAACTTCAAAATACGATTCGCGAGCATAAAGCAGCAGGCAATGCGATTTACCAAAGGCCTGGTTGGGGGCGCGACACTTCGCTCAAAAATAATGCTGGCAAAAACAATTGCTGAATTGAAAACAATAATGGTCGAAATCCCCTGAGTCCTGCATTATGTATAAATAGAAAATTTGGAGGGTGCTAGTTATGCCCGTGGATCCTGTCTGTGGTATAGAAATGGACGAAACCCTGGCGGTAATCTATGAACATGAGAACAAAAAATATTATTTTTGTTGCAATGGATGCAGACGCATCTTCAAAAAGAAGCCAAAGAAATGGACAAAAAAAACCTAGAGAGGGAACCTTCCACACATTCTACAAAACCTGGCTTCAATCTCAATTGAATGGCGGCAGTCGGGGCACATGACATCTGTGCCCGCAGCGGGTACATCAAAGTGGCTCCGATAAATCTCGTAATAATGCAGAGATTCTTTGGTCCGTATGGTAATGCCGTCCTTTTCCTTGATTCGCTTTAATCTATCCACAAAAACAGCATCTGGAATCATGGTGTCAAAGAACCCGGTAAGACCTTGGGTTCCCGCCCCGTCTTGCATGGGTGCTTTGGGTCTCCAGATGATTGATTTTGGCAGCTTGCCCTCAAACGCTTTTCTTAAAATCCACTTGCCAAACCTTTTTCCATCTCTGTCTCCGACCAGCATATCTGCGGGGAGGGTTCTTGCAAAATCTAACACTTTTTTATTGCAAAACGGAGATTCGACGTTAACCCCGAGCGCCTTTCCAATCTTTTGGGAGGGAAAATGCATTATTCTGATCAGTCTTTTGAGATCACTGGCAAGATCCTCTCTGGTTTTGTTTAGCAAAAAATTATACCCAGCAAAGATCTCATCGGCTCCGTCCCCAATGATTATGCTGGCACGCCCTGCCTTTTTTATCTCGGCAAGAGCGAGATACATTATCACATTATTTCGTATCTCGATGTCGTTAAAGTTTTTGAGAATTTTTATTGTTTCCTCGATTCCATCAAGGATCTCATTAATTTCACAAGTCTTGATCAACAATGAAATATCAAATTTTTGAGCAACAAGCTGGCAATAGGTAAGATCCTTTGCAACAAAGTCCCTCGATACCACTGCCACTGCGTTTATTTTTCTGTCTCTAAGCAAATATGCAAGAATGCTGCTGTCGAGACCTCCAGACAGTGCGAGGCTGTCCGAACTGCATTCCAAAACAGCATCTTGCAACACTATGTGCATTTTATCGAGCAATTCTTGCATGACTGTCATTTGCACCTTTTCAAATTAAATTTTTGATTCAAATTAGCTGAAGCTATGTGACAAATGTTTGCCAATTTGTTTCCTGAAGGTCCATGTTAACTTTAAATAGATTGGAGGCGGATTTTTGCATATTGCTACTTCCAGCAGAAATTGAATCAAAAACACTAATTCCGGCACTTCGCGCAATTCTTGCAAAAAAACTTGCCGAAGAACACGAAATTAGAGAAGAAGAGATCTCAAAAATGCTAGGCGTCACACAGGCGGCCATAAGTAACTACATCCGCGGTACGCGGGGGGATCCAAAGTTAATCCAAAAACTGGCTGCAGACGAGCAGGTCTCACAGATGCTGGATGATCTCGGTGAACGACTGGCATCTGATATGGCATACACTCCATCAAGCCTTGCCAAGTTTATCAGTCTGTGCAACTATATCAAGTCAAGTCTTTTCATCTGTGAGATTCACCACCACTTGGAATCAAACATTGATGAGGCAATTTGCAAGGAATGCGAAAACATGCTGCTCAAGGGCCCTGGCAGCGTTTACTAGGTTATTTTTTGATTAGCGAAATCTCGATTGTCGAAAGCATCTTTTTGCCAAACGAATTTGCATTTTCAGAATCTAATGTAATATATTCGATCACACATAAGTTGTGAAGCATTTTTTCCACTATGATGTTGGCAATTGCCACGGCATTTGGAATGGCATGTCCCTTTGCCACCAAAATCCCACTACCGTGCTTGTTGATCAGGGAAAACACATCGAGTGCCGCATGCATGACTGGTGCATCTCTTACAAAGTATGTGTTTGGTTTTGATACGGAATCTTTTTTTGTTTCCTCGGTGCTGATCATTTAGTGTTTCCCAAAAGCCTAATTCTTTTAAATTTTATCGACGATTTGTCCATCAGTTGAAGTAATCAATTGGAATGTTTTGATAATCGCCGTTTGGCAGCCTTCTTCTAATGACAATTGGTATTGCTCTATCATCAAGTTCCTGTAACGAAATATCTAGTGATGTGCGAGCCCCTGCCGGTATTTGTATGAATGGTGGCGCGCCTTGAGAAAGCTGAAGTGCACGGGCTCCTAGAATGCGGGCCTTTTCGAACCTTGTGAGTGTTGGGGGGCCTATTGTAATTTTGCCCTTACCGGCAAGCGGGATTTCAACTACGTCGTGGACTGGATCCATGTCTATAATTTCACGCTCTTCCATGGCCT
>SBBK01000001.1 GCA_005240025.1 archaeon | reverse complement strand
GGCAAAAGGGGAGTCCCTTTAGGCGGTTCTTTACAAAATCTGTAAACTCTTTGTCTACTGTTACCATATCGCTTACCGGGACCAGTGAAATTGATTTGGCCACCTTTGCCGCCGCTTTTTTAATTTTAACGATATCGTTTAATGCACTGCCGATGTTTTTTCTTGTCTGGCCGTCGATTCTTATGATGTCTGCAAACTTGTCGTCCTCGTCTGTAGGCCAAACTACTGCGCAGCTGGTGCGCTTGCCTGTGATTTCGACTATGTCCCCTGGGCTGATCTTGAGAAAATCCATGGCATCGGAACCAACCCTTGCACGTTTTTTGCCTACGTCTCTTTGTTTTGCCTCGCCTACTCGCATCTGCAGTGGTTCGTCTTTTCGCGCCACCGGGGTCACTTCACATCTACTGACTTGCGGCTCATACTGAGTACCTCAAATTCGCTTACTCCCTCTGCAGATCTGACGGTTCCTTCAAGTGCATCCATCTGTCCTTCTTTATCTTCTAGGTTGAACTCTGCCTTTAGGTAGTATAGGCCAAAAGCTAATGGCTCTTTTGTGTACTTTTCAAGCAGGATCCCGCCGTCAAGCTTCGAGCGAATATCTGTTGCCAGTTTATCCAGATCTACCTCTATACCTGTTGGGAGGATCTTTGTTATCAATAACAGCCGGGCCATTTTTTATGGTCCCTGAAAGTTGCAAGACTGGCACGTGTAAGGTCTGGCTGCTTCTCTACAGCTCTGGCATCTCCACATCAGAATCGAGCCACACTCTGGGCAGTTGAACTTGACACACTTGTCGTTTGGCATGATGTGTCTGTTACAGCAGCTGCATATTGGAAGTGTCAGTGATGTTGACATGCAGCTATTTTTTTGGCATTCCATTTATAGCTTACCAGTGTCTTAGCCAAGAAGCCGACGAATTTCGGAACCAAAAATTGTCTGGGCAACCTTTATGGACCCTCTGACTCCGAGGAGCTTAACTAGTGCAGTCGTGTGGAAATCAAAACTCTCATTTTCTGAAATGTCAGATAACATCTGAGGCGTAACTGAGCTGAAAATCCTGTCGACTGTGCGATTGTCAAACCTCTCAAGCATCTTTCTCGCATAAAGTTGTTTTTCAAATTCTTTTCCAAATTTTGCAGTCCAGAATTTCTGGTATTTGTCAAGTTCGGAAGATTTCCCGATTTCTAAAAATTTCGAAATTGCACGTCCTGCAAGCACACCTCCAATTCCACAAGAATAAATGCCGCCTGCCGTAGTGGGTTTGGACTGCCCTGCCGCGTCGCCAACAATTACCGTGTTGCCGGACACAAACTCGTCAACTGGGCCCTTTACCCAGATTGGAGCAAAGACTTTTCGAATTGTGGAATAACTGCCCTTTTGTTCTAGGAATTTTTCCAGCGCCTGCATCGCATTAATTGACCTGCCGGCCACTCCAACCTTTCCAATTCCATTGCCTGCAGGTATTATCCATGAAAAAAATCCTGGATACCTGAGCGCATCAAAGTTAACCTCGACTAGCCCTTTCTCAATCCAGTCTGCATAAACTTCGTACTGGGCTGACTGTAGGGCACCGGTTCTGTCTTTTTGCACAAGCGAGTTTGCCCCTCGGGCATCCACTATTATTTTGGCATCAAAGGTTCCTGCACTTGTAATCGCGCTGGCCCCATTGATATCCTTGAGTGATGTCTTTACTCTGATTTCGGCGCCGTTTTTTTGTGCCTGGTGTGCAATCTGCTTATCAAATTCACGCCTGTTTACAACTATGATCTTCTGCTTTCTGGCGTCAAGTGTTATTTTGGTGCCTCCCGGCGAACTCAGCTGGGCACTGTGAATGTGATTGTCGAGTGTCTTGGCAGATGGCACTATTCCAAGCTCCTCAAGTCCGGAGGCAGAAACCAGTCCGCCGCAGTGCTCCGGGGAGCCGATCTCAAAGTCTTCCTCTATTACCAGAACCCGGTATCCATTTTTGGCAACCTCCCTTGCACAAAAAAGCCCTGCGACACTTCCACCGGCAATTACCACATCAAAAGACATACTGTGGTGTCCTGAGGAGATGAGCAATTTATTGCTACAGTAAAAAGTTTTTTGACCAGCTGTCTATCAGTCTAGTTGATGGGATCAATCAAGCAGGTGGTAGTGGTGAGGAATGACCTTGGGATGGGAAAAGGCAAGATTGCAGCCCAGGTGGGACATGCATGTGTTCTTGGTGCAGAAAACGTCCGCAAATCCCACCCTGAATGGTTTTCAAAATGGTGGGGCGGCCAAGAAAAAATCGTCCTAAAGGTAAGCAGTCTTGCGGAACTGGAGGAGATAAAACAGCGAGCCATTGAGCTAAATCTCCCATGGTCGGAGGTAACAGATGCTGGCCATACCCAGATTGAGCCGGGAACATTTACATGCATATCTATTGGGCCTGCACCAGAGGATCTTGTAGACAAAATAACAAGTGATCTAAAACTTCTCTAAAATCAGACTGTTTAATCTCAGAATCAGATATTAATCAGATAAAAGGACTGGTTGTATGAAAACAAAAATCAAGGGGATAGTTGTCGCTGGCTTTTTTGCAGTCATTCTGATCACATCCACTCTTACTCTGGCGTTCACCAACTCTCAACCAAATCCGCTTGAAAAGTCCACCGTAACCGGAACGCCTGCAGACAACTATTCTGACGTGGAACGGCCAAGGTATTGTGGAACACAGGATGCAAAATCCAACCAATATGTCACAGAATACAAGATCCCAACAGAGTGCACCCAGCCACTTGCAATAACTGTGGATCCACAGGGGCAGGTGTGGTTTGCGCAGACCAACACAGGCAAGATGACCAGGTTTGATCCGCAATCAAAAGAGTTTACCGAATATGAAAATCCTGCATGGCCGCAAATGGGCCGCTCCATGATGTGGGGAATTGATTATGCGTACGACGGCAACATCTGGTATACCGATGACGCAAATGATTCAATTTGGAAGTTTTCTACCATCGAGAAAAAATACGAGCAGATCGAGTTTCCATCAAAAGATGAATCCCTGCCACAACAACTCATGGTGAGGGCAAACCAAGTTATTGTCAATGATTTTTACGGGGGTAAAATCAGCTTTCTTGATACGGCAGGTGAGCAAAAAATATACAAAAGCATCCCATCCCCCCTGCCTGGCTCGTTTGTGAGCGGTTTTGACGTGGATTCTGGCGGCAATGTCTGGTACACAAATTGGATGCTCAGGCAGGGTGGTGCCCTGGTCAAGTTAGATTATGCCCGTTTTTCTGAAACTTTGGAGACGGCAAACAACTCTACACTGGAGTACATCGATGTCTATACCCTACCTCCAAATCTGGGCACGCCGGTGGGTCTGACAGTAGATGAAAGCGACAATGTCTGGATTGCAGATACAACTAGCAGCTCATTTTTCAAATTTGAACCAACAACCCAAACCTTCACAAAATATGTGACTCCAAACCCAAGACAAGACGTATACGGCAATGCAACAGGCGTCATCAAAACTCCGGTGACTGGGCCATACTGGACGCAGCTTGTAGGCGGCAAACTCATCTTCAATGAGCAGCTTGGCAACGCCATTGCGGTATTCGATATAAAAAACGAACATCTGGTGGAATATTCCATTCCATCTCAGAATTCAAACTGGACAGACTGTGGTCAGCTGAGTAACTGTGGTATTGCGCAAGCATTTGGCTTCAAAGCAACAATGGATTCGATCTGGTTTACGGAATGGGTTGAAAACAACATTGGTGTGGTTGACCTCACCAAAGGACTGCCGCTTGAGCTGGGGCTGACCGGCAAAGTAACGATACCGCGCGGACAGACATCACAAATTGAGCTCCGGCTTTTGCCAAACTCTGCAGTAGACGTTACCCTGCTTTCAAAGGCAACATCGGAATTCAACGACATAACAGTAGAAATACCAACAAAAAAAATAGCTCTTGACAGCCCAACAAACATTCCAGTATTCATTGCTGCAAGCGAATCCGCCCTTCCTGGAACATACAAAGTGTTGGTGTCTGCAAGAACAAATGACGTCACAGTTTCACAGTTTGTAACCGTGACAATCGAGCCGTGATACCAAAAATCGATTCTGACATTGGAATGCTGGTTCATACTACCGGGTATGGCGGATGCGGAGGCAAGATCCGCCAAAAACACGAAGACTTTGTAGTCTCCGAAATTCTCTCCGAAAAAATACTCGGGTCTCTGTCTGAAAGTGAAGGATTTGCAGTATACCGACTAGCCAAGTCCGGCATCGATACCAGCCATGCACTCCAGAAGATTTTTAGCAAGTTTGGTGTCCGTCTAAAGGCGCTTGGCCTAAAAGACTCATCGGCAATAACAGAGCAGTATGTGTGCTCTATGGGGAAAAACAAGGTACTCGGCAATTATTCCGATGAGAAAATCTCATTGCATAAAGTCGGATTTGCAAAAAAACCTCTCACTGCAAAAGACATGATTGGGAATAGTTTCACCATCAGAATAACCGACGCAAAAGATGATCTCTGCAGGTTCACAGAGTGTGACAGAATTTTGAATTTTTACGGATACCAGCGGTTTGGCTCAAAAAGACCAATGACGCATCTGGTGGGCAAAGCGCTCATTCAAAAAAGGTTTGATGACGCGGTAGGGCTTGTCTTGTCTTATACGTCAGAGCACGATTCCCAAGAAAACACAAAACTCAGGCAGATGATGTCGGACAGCACTCATTATTCAGAAGCACTCAAGCTTTTACCGAAATGGATGGACCTTGAGAGAATTCTCCTCAATGAGCTGATTCAAAACACTCCTCCACAAAAAGCAATCTGCAAACTGCCACTGGCAGTAAGGCGGATCTTTGTCGACGCATATCAGTCGTTTCTTTTCAATCTGACCCTGAGTGAGTCATACCAGTACGGTGAGGAACTGTTTGCACCACAACAGGGAGATGTGTGTTATGACAAAAGCGCAAAACTCGGTAAATGCCAAATGGCACATGGTGAGCAGCTTGCCATCCCGTTGATTGGTCATTCCTACTTTAAAAAAACCAGATTCGACTACCACATTTCGCAGATTCTGGCAGGAGAGGGGATCTCACCAAGAGATTTTTTCCTAAAAGAAATGCAGGAGATTAGTAACGAGGGGGGCTTTAGGACAGCAAAATTGGTCTGCACGAATTTTTCTGTAACCAAGGATACAGTCAGATTTGCGCTGCAGAGGGGATCCTTTGCCACCATTGTTATGCGGGAGATGATAAAGCCCGCCGATCCGATGGGGGCTGGCTTTTAACCGATTTAAGCTGCCCGTAAACTATTTTGACAAGGAATTAATATTTAGAAAATTGGGCTGAATCAGTCATGAGGAAACATGGTACAGGAACACAGGTCTCAATAATCATTCCTACATATAACGAATCACAAAACATACTCGACGTTCTAAGATCGATTGAAAGGCACCTTCCTGCCAACATGAAAGCGCAGGCCATTGTAGTCGATGACAATTCGCCAGACGGAACAGGAAAAATCGTTGAGGATTATCTAGAAAACGTAAAGAAAATAGCAAATTATACCATTGATGTCATACACAGAAAAACAAAGGAGGGCCTAAGCTCCGCTATTCTGAAAGGTATCCAATATGCTACCGGAAACACCATTGTTGTAATGGACAGCGACCTGTCCCATCCGCCAAGCCTGCTGCCGAAAATGCTTGATGCGCTAAAACACCCCAAATGCGACATTGTAATAGCGTCAAGATATGTGAACGGCGGCTCGATAACGGGCTGGACTATGAAGCGAAAAATTATGAGCAAAGCCGCTACCTTCATTGCAAAGCACGGTCTCGGAGTCGGCCAAAAGGATCCGATGTCTGGCTTTTTCGCATTCAAAAAACAGATTATCCAGGGGCTCAAGTTTGATGCAATCGGCTACAAAATGCTTCTTGAGATACTGGTAAAGGCCAAGAACGCAAATGTCCTTGAAATCCCTTATGCCTTTACAGACAGAAAGTTCGGCACAAGCAAGGTGGATTTCGGTACCGCAAAGGACTACTTTAGGTCTGTCTGGAAGCTGTACAAACTCGGCAGGTCTGCAGCAAAGGAAGAAAAAAGGCCATCGGTAAGCTTTTTCTCAAAGGCCGGGAGGTTTTACACGGTCGGGGCAACAGGCCTTGCAATCAATTATTTGATGTCTTCGCTATTTTCTGGAGTGATATCGAATCTGTGGTACATACATGCCACCATTATCGGCATCGCAGTATCTATGTCTGGAAATTTCTTCTTGAACAAGGTCTGGACGTTTGAGGACCGCAACTTTGGACGCAGGCACACGATGTTGCAGTACTGCAAATTCATAGGGTTCAGCTCACTTGGCGCACTGGCACAACTATCTATGGTTTACTTGCTGGTTGATCAGTACAAAATACAGTATCCTCTGGCGTTGGTTGCAGCAGTGGCGTGCTCTGCACTGAGCAACTTTATCCTGAACAAAAAATGGACATTTAAGGAAAAAATCTGGAGCTGAGCCAGCTTAATTATTCCTCAGCTTGTCCTCTCTAAAGACGCCTGAGTTTTCCCAACAAAATTTAAAGAAATCATGGCACCACTCGTGGAAAACCGGCTCGTCGCTGTAAAACATCTCTCTGAGATCTGCCGCTCCATCGTTTGTTGGAAACATTATGCACGCCTCCTTCTCATTTAGGATGATTGATGTGCCGATTTTTTTCATTTTGCGTTCAAGAGTGCCTTTTTGAATGTATTTTTTGAAATCAATCTTTTCTATGACCTTTTTTCGTTCTTTTGGAATAATTGCAGACTCGGAAAAAACTGAACGAATGACCACATTGCGGTCAAGCTTGTCAACAATGGTATCTATGATGTCTTGGTTGTACCAGATCTCAGATAAAATGTTGTAAATGAATTGGTTGGAGTTTTTGTATATCTCATTGCACAGCTCCATAACCTTGACAAAGCCGGTAACATGTTGGGCAGACTCAAGGGCACCAAGCCTCTGGATGAACTTGGCTGGCAAATCTCCCAAATCATGGGTCTTAAAGTATCTCCTTTCCTTTGACATGAAAGCAAAATATGGAAACTGCTCACATACTGTTCTCCCATAGATGGTGAGCGCATAGGAGCCATCCTGACCCTTTTCAATTAATCCTGCCTTTGATAGGCGCTCACAATTTCTAAACACCTCAGGAATCGTGGCATCTAGTTCCCTTGCAATTTTTGATACCGTGTATTGTTTTTCAAGCAACTTGAGCAAAATGGAAAGTCTCTGACTGCTTGCAAATTCTAAAAAATCATCAGCCATCTCGTCAGGATCAATCTTCACGAAAATTTTGTCTGTACATACGAATCTAAATCTTTTGTATGTCCACAAATGTCAGAATTGTTTCATTACTGTGTATACCGGATATTTGTGTTTCAAACCAACCGAGCAATCAGCAATGTGTTCAAATTTGTAT
>SBBK01000091.1 GCA_005240025.1 archaeon | reverse complement strand
GGAAACTGGTCGGGATGATACTCGGTGTCTGGGAATTTTTTTGTCACCTCATTTAGATCGATTTTCTGATCAACAGAAGCAGAGGCGACGACATTTTCTATTGACACTATGGGTTTTGTCTGTGGCATCTGCCGATTTTTAAATATCCCTTTATAAAAGGGCAGCGCGAAGGCTACGCTCAGACGCATCTGATGATGCACAAAGTAGGAAGAAACCCCCGGTCTGCCAGGGTCTTTAGTGGTGGTTGATCCACCGGGTACGATATTCCTCATCAAAAATCTCCGACGTGATGTCGCTGTCCTTGGTCTTGTTTTTCTCCAAGGGCACATCAAAAAAACCGAGGCGCCCTTTGCATGGGATTGGAACCTTGAACTCTTTTGCGCTTTTCAGCATAAATCCGAACCTGGCATCGGCAAAATCCAGTGTGGCAAAATGAAATCTCTGGTCTGCTCGCAGCTCTTTTTTTGTTTGGTATTTTTTGACGTCATATATGACGGCTTTGCCAACGATGGCCCCCGCCGGCAGGGCACCCTCATCGATCCCAAGTCTCCTGCAGTCGCTAGTCCTAATTTTGATGGGCGCGTGAACAAAAAACTCGCCGCGAAATTTTGTGTTCCACCGCCTAAGCTCAATTGTCTTTTTCCCCTTTACTATGAGGTAAGCAAACGGCTGTGATACTGAAAGGCACTTGACTGTGGGCATCTACATTCTGATACTGCATCTGTTTGGGCCCATCTCAAGATCCGGAATCTGCATTGGAGAAATTGGGATCGTCCCCCTGTTTATCTTGATTATCACGGAGTAGTTCATGGGCCTTGGGGTCGTGATGCTGGCAACCTTGGCCACAAAATCCGCCTCTGACAAATCCAGCAGGGGAAGAGTTTTTGCAGCCTTGACCGTTGTGTAATAAACCCCGTTTTGAGTCGGCCTGATTCCATCTCCGTGATGCGTAGGGAAAATCTTGGCGTCCTCAGGAAGAGCCAGCAACTTGTTGTGCAATGTATGGTAAAGATTGGCAGCAAACTCTTCTACCATGTCTCTGAGATCCGGCCTTCCAATTCCTTCAACAAAGAGAGTATCCCCGCTGAATACAAATCGCTCATCCAAAACAAATGACATGCTTCCTGCTGTGTGGCCAGGCGTATGAATTACTCTGAGCTGTTTTGTCCCAAACGGTATTGTGTCGCCGTCGACGATCTTTTCGCTGTCAATTTTGTACCCCTCCAGTTTGCTCAGATAGAGTTTTGCGCCCGTCATGCGGGCAAGGTCTCTGGCTGCAGAGACATGGTCTGCGTGCTGGTGTGTATCTATTACCCTGGAAATCTCCAGCCCCTCTTTTTGGGCAAACTTGACATATCTCGATGCAGGATGTGTGGGATCAATTACGACCCCCTGGCCGTTTGATCCTATGATGTGAGAAAGACAGCCCTTGCCAATTTTTTCAACCTGGATAATTGTGACATCGCCTTCCTTGAGTGTGGTGGCAATCAGGACCTGGTTCCACATTGCCATTCCGCCAACGAGTGATGACGCCTCGATGCCGTTCTGTGCCAATGCAAAGGTCGCAACCATGGACCTGTTTCCATGAGAGCAGACTGTGACAACTTTTTTGTCCCTCGGAATTGATTGCTGTGCATCGGAACTGAAAATCTGGGAAAGTGGAATGTTTACCGCCCCCGGAATCCTGTGTTCCGCAAACTCGTCGGGCTCTCGCACATCAAGCAAAAAGAGTTTTTTGTCTTTTAGGGACTCCCAGAGGCTGTCTCCATCGATGCTGGTGTCTTGTGTGCTCTTGACCAATTCCTTGTTCCATGATTTGATACCGTCTTTGAGAAAATGGACATCAAAGCCAAAGCGAGCCATCATCATCGCATTTTCCCTTGAGGACGTGCCATCGTCGTCAACTAGAATTATTTTCATGTTTGGAGGGATTTTTGACATTATGACCTGTTTTTGCTGCATATTCTGGCAAACCGCGTTTGCAGAGCCTGTAATGTGGCCCTGCATGTAGCGCTCCTTTGCTCTAATGTCTAAAATCAGAACCGGCGTCTTGTTTTGTAGCAATTCAGACAATTCAGCAGCACTTGTCTCTAGGCTCATTCACACTAGGGGGTTTTGTGGCCAAATTTAGAATTTTTGCTGGGCACGGCCAAATGCCCGATGAGGCACCCGTCATACGTTCTTATTAGGACTGATCGGGTGGCAAGCATGTCATATGACCGAAGAATGTACCCATGCACTTGCTCAGACTGTGGCAAGCAGGCAGAGGTACCATTTCAACCAAAACAAGACAGGCCAGTTTATTGTGCTGAGTGCTTTCCAAAACACCAAAAACCAAGATTCCAGCGAAGATACTAGATCTTTCCGAGTCTATTTTTTTTGGAATTTTTTTCTATTTTTTGACACACTAGCCAGTCTGCAAAACTGAAAGAACCCTGCTTGGTATGTCCTTTAGGCGTGAAACTGCAAGTGTCCTTTCATATTCCAAATACTTGAGGTTACCAGCTATCTTTGTTGCACCAAAGGTATCGTGTCCGATGCCAATTGCCACCATTTTGATTCCGAGGGCTC
>SBBK01000231.1 GCA_005240025.1 archaeon | reverse complement strand
TGTCCTGTCATATCTAAAAACCAAAAAAGTAACGTCTGGTGTTATCGGCGAGTTTGGAGGGGACACGATAACTTTTTCTGAAAACGACGGCACAGTTGCAAAACTAAGGGTTGATAAGACACACGAAAAGTGGTTAAATTCACTGAGGGATCTGGTGCTGCATGGTTAAGGAAAACTGTGGGGTGGTGGGGATTTTCAGCCGTGACGGCTCCAACGTAATTCCAATGGTGATTGATGCACTGAGGGCACTCCAGCACCGCGGCCAGGAAGCATGGGGTGTTGCCATACCAAAAAAACTCCCGCTAAAGCGACTTGGCCTGGTCTCGGCCGCATCGTCTGAGCTCCAGAAAATCACCGATGAATACGCATCCAATGCAGCCATAGGCCACGTCAGATACTCGACTGTGGGAAAAAGCAACCTTGACAACGCACAGCCGCTGAAGATAAAGGACCTCTGCATTGCGCACAATGGAACGATAGCAAACGTGGCCGAGCTTGCAAACATGGTTGGGGGGTGCACCTTTACGCCACAAAACGCAAGCGACACCCTGGTCGCAGCACAAAGGCTTGTCTCGCTAATGTCTACAAACGGAAGACTGGGAAGTGCACTATCAATTCTAAAAAACGAGATGGCCGGCTCCTACTGCTTTACCTTTGTATCGGATGACGGTGCAGTGTATGCTGCACGGGACCCGAGGGGGTTCCGCCCAATGGTTCTTGGCTCAAAAGACGACGATGTCACCATTGTCGCATCGGAATCATCGGCACTTTCTGCGGTCGGGGCAAAGCTTGTCCGTGACGTGCAGCCCGGCGAGCTCTTAAAATTCAGCAAAAACGGCATCGAGTCGGAAATGTTTTCCGAGGAAAAAAAACACGCCCACTGCTCATTTGAGTTTACGTATTTTGCACACCCGACATCGAAAATGGAGGGTGCAAACATCTATGTCGCAAGAAAAAAGATAGGACAGTTTCTAGCCAGGAAATTTCCAATACCTGATGCGGATCTGGTGATTCCGGTGCCAGACTCGGCAAGGCCTGCTGCCCTTGGATATGCGCAGGAACTGGGCATTCCTTTTGACGAAGGATTGCTCAAAGACAGGTACAGCAAAAAGGGCCCGCTGCGCAGCTTTATCGAGCCGCACCAGACGGACCGGGTCGAGATAAACCGCTGGATAATACCAATTACCGAAATAATACAGGGAAAGCACGTCATAGTAATAGACGATAGCCTGGTTCGCGGCACCAGCTCAAGGACGATAATCAAGGCGTTGAGGAGGGCGGGGGCAAGAAAAATCAGTATGCTGATAACATACCCGCCAATCAAATATCCGTGTTATGCCGGAATAGATTTTCCATCACAGGAGGAGCTTGCCACCGGGGCGAATCATGACGGCACAGAAAAAGACATGATAGAACGGGTTAAAAACGAGATCGGGGCGGACTTTTTGGGCTACAATGACGCACGAAACCTTGCCAGCGCAGTAGGGATTCCACTGGACTCGCTCTGCTTCACCTGTACCACCGGCGATTATTCGACACTTGGCATAAAGCCAACATTCAAAACACGTCTGGAGATGAAGGGTGAATAATGGAAATCGCATTTGTCCTGGTAAAGTGCCAGATGGCCCATGAAATGGATGTCATGCGCGAGCTCCTAAAAATAGACGGCGTAAAGGAAGCCCATGGGACATACGGGATGTATGATATCTTTGTCAAGGTGGTGGGAGCAACACACAGGGACGTATCAGATACCATCACAAAAAAAATCCGCAAAATACCGAACGTCGTATCCACCACCACACTCTCGACCATTCCGGAGCAGGGCGGCAAATAACGGAATTCACATTTGCCTGAGTCTCAATTCTGATTTTAGTGCAGGCAGTATATTACATAGGCGCACCATCTATTATTGAATTTGACAAAGTGCAGATGCAAAATATGCAAAAATTGTATCTTCAAGTCAGAGCGTTCTGATGAAATGTGTCTTGCATGCAGAATACAGCTTTGTATTGTAAAATAGCTAGTCTAATATTCATGTTCTGACCAATCAGAGCCAAGCATGATTGTAGCAATTACCGTGGATTCGCTTGTCTGGCACTTGAGATTTTTTTCTGGTAAAAACTCGGCAAAAATCTCCTTTAACAGATATTCTGTAAATAACGACCACCTGATTCCAAGTCCATGTTGGACTATAAAGTGATGTATCGCGCCTTCGATTCTGTGGTCTGAGACCATTCCTGAAGCACGCATATAGTCCTCAAGTGTTTCAATGCAGCGCCTCAGATCATAACTTCCCTTCATGAACAAGACTGACTCCTTGATTACCGGTTTTATTGCCTCAACTACTTGGTTTATTTGCACCCAATCGAAATTGGTGCCTACGACTTCGAGAATTTTTTTGGGGACAGGTATCGTTCCCACATTGTCAGCAAATCTATCCCACGTGAGGAATCTGTCAAAGACCTGCCTTGCAAGAACGTTGTGCGAGATTTTTCTGTTCATGGCCTCCGTCTCCAGCTCCCTTATCATCCCTTCGGGCAATCTGTAGGTG
>SBBK01000032.1 GCA_005240025.1 archaeon | reverse complement strand
TCCGAGTTTTTAGAAACAAGGTTGTACATGCTTCCAGAGATTCAAAAACAAATAGAGCGATTCCAGAATCTACCCGAAGATCCAATTATCGACATAAAGAAAATAGAAGATAAGATTGGTAAAAAGATCCCCCCAAGAATATCTCCAAAAATGCTCACGGAGAAAAGTGGAAAGAAACAGTTAGCTCAACGACTTTACCATTTTTGACATCGCACCATAGTTTCCGATTTCTGTAATTCCAATCTCATGAAATCCAAGATCTCGATAAAGCGGAATTTGGTCTTCTAATGCCCACAGTTCAATTCTTTCGTATTTGAGGTGCTTTCCTAACTCTCCCAATAAAGTGATTAATCTAGTGGACGGTCTTAGTCCAGAGCGGAAGTTTCTATTTGTTGCAAGAAATTCAACGTAGAAATAAGAATCATTATCATAAAACAGCATAAACGCCAAGATCTCATTGTTTTCATCATAAACAAAGACATAACCATTGTCAACATTCATTGGAATCAGATCAGAAAGAACATTTCCATCTGGAAATAACTCATTTGTAAATGATTTAATTGCATCGGCACCAGTTATTTCTCTATAATCGGATGATGGAAATACAAAACTACGTCTAACCAACTCATTTGACCTCGATTTCCTTTAGTATCTCAATAATCTTGTTTTCCAAGTCCAAGATCTTTTTCTTGATTACTTCGTGCTTTTCGTATTTTATTTCCTCATATCTATCTCACGGTACTTTGAGATGCCAAGATCTATGGCAATGTTGGCTTGTACCATGCAATATGGTTACCCGTGTCTGGAATTTAAGGGCAAGTCTCTAGTTTTTGGAGACTTGCATGTACAGATCAACAGTTCCAGACCCGACTGGGATGTTGCTTCCAACGATTACGTTTTCTGTAACGCCCTTTAGTTCTTCGACCTCGCCAGTTAGCGCTGCCTGTGCAATTGTAGGCACGGTTATCTCAAATGCAGCCCTTGCCAGAACACTGTCCTTGGTTCCTGCGATTCCGTGTCTTCCAATTTGCTGCAGATATCCGCGTGAGCACATCATGTCTGCCACCAGCATGATGTATCTTGCATCGACTTCGAGCCCCTGGTCTTCCAGTGTGGAGCTGAGTTCGTTTATCAGTGCGTTTCGTGCAGCCTCGATTCCAAGGGTGGCGGCAATCTCAAAAACGTTGTTTGTTCTGACGTTTTGCTTGTCAATGCCGTCAATTTCCAATACCTTGGCAAGATTAGACCCTGTGGTTTGAATCACCCACTCGTCGTCTTTTTGCGCAACAGTAATTCTTGTAATGTCGGGCACTCCCTTGACAATTGTGTTTAGAACCTTGTTTCTTATTGCAATCACCGATGGAGCATCTGCCTGTTCAGCAAGATTTAGTGTTATTGTATGTCCGCTTGTCTCTAATTTGAATTTCTTGTTCGATGCCAGTGCCGCTTCCACCTCCTCTATTGTACATCCACGTTGACTCAGCGCGCTCGCGCTCAGTTCCAGAGTTATCTGTGTGGCGTAATCGGTCTCCACATTGGATATCAGGGCACTAACCTTTGTTTGAAGTGCGTTTCGCGCAACCTCGATTGCCTTTTCTCTTGATTTTTTGTATTTGCTGTCCAGGTAAATGTCCATTGTAGGCGTGACTGGCTTCTTTCTTGCGTCAACCAGTTCGATCAATCTTGGAAGTCCCAGTGTTACGTTTCGTTCCCTGATTCCTGCAAAGTGGAAAGTTCGCAGGGTCATCTGTGTTCCCGGCTCACCAATTGACTGCGCGGTAACAATTCCCACTGCCTGGCCAGGTTCTGCCTTTGCCTTGTTGTACAGGTCCAGTGCCTTTTTGAGGACCTTTTCTATTCCTTCCAGGCTGAGTTTGGAGTGCAGGATTCCGTCTTCGACCAGCCTTGTGAGCCTCGGGTTGAATGTTTTTGTGTATTTTTTGAGCAAATCTTCTGCGTCTTCTTTTGCGGCCTTTTTGCCAGAATCGACAATTGTTTCAGATTCTACCAGCCTGTTAATGTTAAATGCCTCGCCGTGATCGGACTTGGCGACGTCGATGCCGTCTTCACCATACAGGAACTGGATTATGTGCCCGTGCGGGTCTCGTACAGTTCCGTCGTATTCCAGTTTGATGTGCTCAAGTGCGTTTACCAGCCTTCTCTGCATGTAGCCGCTTTGTTGGGTTCTGACTGCGGTGTCCACCAGCCCCTCGCGTCCACCCATTGCGTGGAAAAAGAATTCTATTGTGGACAATCCATCCCGGTAGTTTGATTTTACAAATCCGTGTGCGTCCGGGTTGTCGTCATTTTCCTTAAAGTGTGGCAGTGCCCTGTTGTTGTATCCTTTGTTAAGTCGGTTTCCACGAATCGACTGCTGCCCCAGTGCCCCAGCCATCTGACCAATGTTTAGTGATGAACCCCTTGCTCCGGTTGTTGCCATGATTCTTGCGGCATTGTTTTTATCCAGCTGTTGATCTGCCGTGTTTCCTGCCTTGTCTCTTGCCTTTGATAGCTCGTTTACAATATAGACTTCCAGCGCTTCTTCAGAAGAAAGACCCCTTGTAAGCTTCAGTGTTCCTTTCTTTGCCTGCGATATCAGGTCATACACCACATTATAGCTTTCCTCGATTCCCGATCTAATCTCTTCTTTGACTTTGTCCGAGAGCTCCAAGTCAGCATAACCGTAGCTGAACCCATAATGCGTGATGAATTGTTTTGCGATAATCAGAATCGAGTTGAGGAACTCTTTTGCGGTCGCATTTCCATAGTCCTTTGCAATCCGGTGCAAAACGCTTTCCGGCTCTTCTGCGCCTATCGATGCCTTGTCTATTACGCCGCTGATCAGCTGACCGTTCTTTATCACCACGTCCTTTTGTTGTCCCTTTGTTCCTTTGGACCACTTGGATGTGATTACAAAGTTAAAGTCATCTGGCAAAAACAGTGAAAATAGTTGTTTTCCAGTGTACATTGCGCCGTCCTTTCCTTTGCTGGCTGGCTCCGGAAATGTCCCCTGGTACCCGCCAAGCATTGCATAGTTTGCAAACTCTTCCGCGGTAAGATGTGTGTCGTCCTTGGTTAGAAGGTAAGAACCCGTAATGAAATCTCGCAGCCCCCCGATTATTGGTCCGCCGTATCTTGGTGATATCAGCTGATCCTGTACCCGCATCAGCAATATTGCCTCTGCTCTGGCCTCCTCGCTTTGCGGAACATGGAGGTTCATCTCATCCCCATCAAAGTCAGCGTTGTATGATGGACATACCGATGGGTGGAGCCTGAATGTCTTTCCAGGAAGTACCCTAACATAGTGCGCCATGATTGACATTTGGTGCAGTGATGGCTGCCGATTGAACATGACAATGTCACCGTTGGCCAGGTGTCTTTCGACCAGATACCCTATCTCGATGTTTTGTGCAATGATTGAGCGATCCTCGACAAAATCCAGTCTGATTTTTACGCCGTCCTGCCTTACAATGTAGTTGACGCCAGGGAATTTGTCCGGTCCATTGATGATCAGCTCCCTCATCCTTTCAATATTCCATTCGGTCACTATTTCTGGGATAGTAAGCTTTTTTGCTACGGCTTCTGGGACTCCGACTTCGGACAGATCCAAGCTTGGGTCTGGCGAGATCACAGTCCTGCTGGAAAAGTCAACACGCTTTCCAGAAAGTGAGCCACGAAATCTTCCCTCCTTTCCCTTGAGTCGTTGTGTGAGGGTTTTGAGTGGCCTGCCTGAGCGGTGGTGCGCCTGCGGTATGCCAGAGACCTCATTATCAAAGTATGTTGTTGTGTGATACTGTAGCAGATCAACGAGGTCCTGCACGATAAGCGGCGGAGTTCCTGCATCCTTGCTTTCCTTGAGTCGTTGATTTACGCGTATAATGTCAACCATTTTGTGTGTCAGGTCGTCTTCTGATCTGATGCCCGTCTCCAGAATTATTGACGGTCGTACCGTGACAGGTGGCACTGGCAACACCTGCAGAATGAACCACTCCGGCCTTGCCGTGTTTGGATCATATCCAAGCAGTTTGAGGTCCTCGTCTTTGATTTGGGTAAATCTCTCACGAATTGTTATTGGAAGTAGTCTGTGCTCGCCTATCTCGGTTTTTTCAATGAATATTGTAGGCTTTGTGTAAATCAGATCAAACTGGGATTTTCCAC
>SBBK01000085.1 GCA_005240025.1 archaeon | reverse complement strand
GGATGCGGCAAGGCTGCTCAGGAATGCCGAGGAGGATGCGGCAAGGCTGCTAAAAAATGCAGGCTATTTTGATTCAGCCGTCTCGCAGCCTCGGATTCCAAATGGAAAGGCAGGCCTCAAAAAAGACAAGATGTACACGGTTGGTGAAATGTCATCAAAACTTGTACATGATTTGCAGAACCCGCTTGCAATCATAAAAAATACACTTGATGTTCTGAAATTTAAACGCCCGAATTTAGACAAAAAAACGCGTGAAAACTATGACAGGATTGAACGATCTGTTGAAAGTATGATTCAGCAGATCAGAGATGTTCTCAATTATGTCAAAACAAGTGAAACGCAGCCAGAAAGATTCCATCTTGCACAGTTGCTGCGAACAGTAATTGCTTACCTCGATGTTCCAGACAGTATCAAAATAATCTTGCCCCCAGATGAAATCATCACTGCAGACCCAGCCCAGATGGAAATAGTTTTTGCAAATTTGATACAGAACGCGGTTCAGGCAATTGACGGACGCGGCACAATAGATATTCGAGTTACGCAGGACGAGGATTCCACAGTCATCGAGGTAACAGACACAGGTCATGGAATTGATAAAGAGAACATGCTGCACATTTTTGAGCCTCTCTTTACCACAAAACAAAAGGGAACCGGCCTTGGCCTGGCAAGCTGCAGGTCAATAATTGAAAATCATGGAGGCACCATACAATGCTCAAGTGTAGCAGGCAGGGGGACCACATTCACCATGAGATTGCCAAGAGTATGACATACTCCCAACCCCAGAGTATCCAGGGCGTTCCCGCTCGCAATTTGTAAAGCATAATATTGTTTGATTTTTTTAAAAAAAGCGTATTTGCTTAATTTGGGAATTTTAATTTCTGGCAGGGGGAGCAACATGGAAGCAATACTTGTGGCCGTAAAAAAACAAAACATCCCGGTGAATCCCACAGTCGTCATATCAAACAATGAAAATGCCAAAGGGCTTAAAATAGCCCAAAGGCTGGGGGTCAAAACCGAGATAGTTCCAAGTAGTGGTTTTAAAGGAAGCAGATGGGACTATGACCGAAAAATAATTCGTGTACTTCAGAAACATGAGGTAACCCCAAACAACGGTCTTGTCTGCCTTGCAGGCTTTATGCGCATCATCAGCCCCGGGTTCATCCGCAAATACAAAAATAGAATACTAAACATCCATCCCGCGATTTTGCCCTCGTTTGCTGGCCTGCATGCACAAAGGCAGGCATTAGACTACGGTGTCAAATTTTCCGGTTGTACCGTGCATTTTGTTGACGTTGGGGTAGACACAGGGCCCATAATTTTGCAGTCACCGGTCCAGGTGAGAGACGGGGATACAGAAGAAACCCTTTCAAAAAGAATCTTACAAAGGGAGCACAAGATTTACCCGCAAGCAGTGCGCCTTGTTGCGGAAGGCAAAGTCACAATCATGGGAAGAAAAACAATCATCAGGAATCTGGACCGCTAAAAAAATACAAAACGACCAGTTCCTTTTTGTTTCCAAAAAATTTGTGAGGCATATCTTTTTGTACATAAAAGGCCTTGCCGCCGGACACAGCATAATCTTTGTTATTTATTTTTAAAAATCCGTCACCCCGGATCACATAATACATTTCATCAGAATCATGCGGGCATTGTGTGTCTTCCTCACCTGGCTCCAAAACCAGAACTCCTGCTGCGATGTTTTGACGGTTGATAAAGGTATGAAAATACCCATCCGATTTTTTTACATCTTCGACATATTTTGTTACATCAAACTCGATTTTCATAGAATCACTTGGACTTTCTCTTTCTGGAGGGTTTTTTCTTTAGTCTGCGTATTGCCAACGAGAACAGTGCCCCGGCTGGGATTCCGACAAGTGTCCCAATGCTCACGTATGGAGCCAAAAATATGCCTCCGACCCACACGCCGCCATCTGTTGTGAATTCCATGAATGTCCTTGGTCTCAAAAGCAATGAAACTGTTTTCGCGGTGGTTTTTTCAGTGCCAGAATCGTCGGTGTACTTTACAACTATCTCAAAAGGGAGTTTGTGTTCAGTTGTTGTTTCTGCAGGGCTCGTAATTATTTGTGAGTGAATCAGCAGTGGGGTATCCTTTTGAAGTGATGAGAAGGTGTGCATTGCTTGGCCCCTAAATGTGACATCGGCTGGCGCCTGAATTTCAACTACCAAGTCATCAAGGTCGATGTCTTTCGATATTATCTCCACATCAAATGGGAATTCTGCATTTGGAAATATTGATGAGGGGGTGATTGTGTTTATTTGTATTTCTTCCTGTGATTTCACACCTACTGGAATTGCGATGTTTTTTTGGAACGCCGAAAGTGGGGTTTCGTTGTTGCTCAGGAGTACGTGTGAGTATAATACGTTCAAATAGTACGTTCCCGGCTGCGCATCGGCAGAGCTTGAAAACTCTATCGTGGCACCATACGAACCACCTTTTGATAGTCGCTCAATGTTCAGAGTCGAGTTTTCTGACGCAAGGTAATCGATTTGGGAGGACGCCTGTATTTTGATTTCTTGCTTGTCCTCCCACCCGTTGTTTTGAATAAAAAAGGAGAGTGGAAAATCCTCACCTGCGATAACAGAGTCTGGATGCGTTATGGTCACGTCCATGCTACCCTCCATTGTTTGTTTTATGGTTGCTGCCTGCGCTACACCAAATGTGGTAAAAGCCAGCATCGCTACAAAGGCAAGCGTCAGTTTTTTCATTATTTATAGAGCCTTCGATTGTGTCATGTCGGCATGTTTTTGTTTTATAGTCTTTTGTCTGCTTGCAAGAG
>SBBK01000078.1 GCA_005240025.1 archaeon | reverse complement strand
TTGTAGTATAGTCCGGTCTAGAATTCGGCCCTGTCACGGCTGAGACGCGAGTTCAAATCCCGCCAAGGGCGCTTACAATTTTCTTTTACAATTTCTGTGGGTGGAATCTAGTAGTTTTGCTTTGGAAGGCGTACCTTTTTCTTGCCCTTTGATGTTTGCGGCTTTTTGACTGGTTTTTTCTCTTCCTTTGCCTTTTCTTCCTTCTTTTCCTCTTTCTTTTCAGTCACTTTCTCTGGTTTTGCCTTTTCCATTGCTGGTTTTTTCACCGTCTCAATGTCCACTTTGATCGCATCAGTTAAAACATATTTTCTTGAGCTTCGTGAATCGTCCCACATGTCGATTATGAGGGAGGATGTCGGGACTGGTTTTGTGACAGTAAAGGAAAACACAAGTGATGTTCTAAACAAGTCAATTTCTGTGGCATTTACTGTAACACTTTCAAACATTTTATCAAAATCTAAAATTTCTACACTTTGCGTCCCGTCAAATTTCTGCACAAATGCAATACGGGCCTTTTCGTTTTGGTTTAGCTCGTCCTTGTAGTCATTGACAGCAATGGATGCATATCTAAGTGCCCCCGTGCCACTGTTTTCATATACGGTCATCTCTATTTTGACTGGCTTGCCAACCATGATCTGCTGTGTCGGAATTGTCTGGACAAACTGTGTGACATCAAAAGCCTGACCATTTATCATGAAGCCTTTTTCCACTATTGTCTGTCCACTATCCAACACTCCTATGGTGGGGGCTTCACAATCTATGCTGCATCTTGAATTTTCTGCGTATGACTCCTGTACTGCCAGCGAACCAATAAGAGTCACAGCCATAAAGACAGCAAAGAACTGCTTGTACATTCACAATTCCACCGTTACTCAAATAATTAAATTTAATGCCAAATCCCAGGGCTACAGGCCAAGCTGCCCTGTAATCTCTTTGAGAATATCCCTGTTTGCCGCAGCTATAAACGATAATCTGGCTTCGTAGCCAAGATCCGAATCAAGTGGCTTGAGATCTTGATCCAAAAGTATGCCGTCTGCCTCCCTGGCAATGATGTATCCTGCAGCCATGTCTGTGATCCGAATTTTCTGCCTCAGGTCCACGTAGATGTCAATTAGGCCCCGTGAAAACAATGCCAGCTCTAGCGCATTTGCCCCAAGGTGCCTTGAGTGATTAGAGTTTTCAAAAATTGGCTGAATTCTCTGTACCAGTTCGGGCTTTGCGCCAGAGACGTTTATGCCCACGATCTTGTAGGTCGGCTTTTTCTTGTGGACAAAAATCCGCTTTCCATCCATGTATGCGCCCTTGTTTTTCGTAGCCCAGTACATCTGTCCTGACGCAAGGTCAGTCACAACCCCGTCGGTAACAGAACTGAGCCTGTCTTGCGTTGCAAATGCAAGCGAACAACAAAAAAACGGAATGCCTCTCACCGCATTTGCAGAACCATCTATTGCATCCATTATGACAAATCCCTTTGGTTTTTTTGAGAGTTCAACTCTTCCGCACTCTTCACCAAGTACAACACAGTCAAATTTCACTTTTTTTAGATAATCCAAAACAGTCTTTTCCGCCACAATGTCGATTTTGCGGGAAATGTCCCCGCCGGCACCCCGGCCGTGATCTTCCGCAGCCGCCTCTGTCCCTGCCAAATCTTTTATGTTTTCATAGACTTGTCTCGATGCTTCCTTTAGTATGTCGATTACTTCCAATATTGTGTCTGAGTTTTTTCGTAATTTAAGTTAAGAAACGAATGGGTAGCTGGTTTTCTCCTGCAGACTCAATTTTGAGTTCGCCCAGCATCAGGCATCCGAATAATCTGAACACCACCCTGCTAATAGATTTTTGTCTCACCCATGTTTATCATGTCAATCCACTTTCTTGTGTAAGGTAGTTTTTGAAGGGGACGAGAAAAAATTAGCCTGACAAAGTCTCAGTGTACATTGTTTTTGAAAGCATAAATAATAAGAAAAGAGCCGGGTCACTGTGAGCAGCAAGGACCAGTCTGTTGTAAGCAAAGAAGCGCTAATGTCCACAAAGCCAGGCAAGCAGATACTAAAACAAGGCCTTTTCAAATCAAAAGGCTTTAGGCTATTCAGCCAATACAGGGAAGAGGCAGAAAACGAATTCCCAAAATTCGCAGACCGCTTCACAGACGATTTGCTGCGCCAGATAAAATCAGACCAAAATCCGGCCTCTACCCAAAAAACATTTGCGCAGGAGGTTGGAACAGAGGAGATTGTTCTACATGATTCTGAGATCCCTGCAATAAAATCAAAGCTTGAAAACCGCGACATCCTAAAGGACAGGGTCTTAAGAATACTAAATTCCAACTTTGTCAAAATGACATTTCCAGTCTTCAACGCATTATATGACGCAGCAGCCAAATACTCTGGTAACAAAGACGCCAGCCTGCGCCAGGATCTGGTTGATGGCCACATAATCGCAATCGACCTTTCAGAACCTATGGATAGAATCGTAGACAAAGACGAGGACCTGGAATATCTTGATGACTACAGGCTGATGAACCCGTACATTTTGAGACTTGCCAGAGACAAAATAGCAAGAGGCGGCAAGGAAGTGCTGGATGAATTCGAGGAAGGATTCAGGGACGCAAGACTTGGCCAGTACATAGACACCAAGCTAAAATCTAACCCGACAAAAATCACGGAGGAACAGATGAATCAGTGCTACAAAAAATACCGCGCGGTGATGGGAACGGCAGGAAGAAACATGGCCCTTGCAAAAAACCCACTGGGTGAGATATTTTATCTGGGAATGGCAAGGGCAGCCGAGTCAGTCGGGTGCGGAAACGAAATTGAGGACTCGATAAAAAACAAGTTTGTCAAAGTTCCTTCATGGCCTCTTTATTACACAAATCTGTCAGGAAGCGTCAGGACGGGTTTCGAATTTACGATCAAAAAAAGCGAACTCTATCTAAGCGATGCAAGGCTGGCACTGGAGCTGCTTCCAAAAGAGTTCTCACACAAGGAATTTTTGGAGTTTTTGTTTTTGAGCGTCGAGCACTACAACCAGTACTGGTACAACCAGCTGGAAAAGGCAAACCTCTGGTCCGAGTTTTCTGCAAAACTTCCGCGGTGAGAAAGAAAAATGATGTGGTCTGAAAAACAT
>SBBK01000076.1 GCA_005240025.1 archaeon | reverse complement strand
TTCCACGGTATCCATCCCATTCTTTTTTGAAGTCTTGGACTTCAATGGGTGCAAAAAACAATGGACAGTTTGTAACAAACGTCTCTGCCTCCCCTCCTTCAAAGCTTAGATTAAATTTGTGTTTTTTCGAAAGGGTGGTTAGCTGATCAAGGCGCTCTCTTGTGATTTTTTTGCCAAGCCACGAGTCATCTAGCCCGTCACAGGAAACCGCCGTTATTATGAATTCGAATCCAGAATCCAGCAGGTCATGCATGTAATTGATTTGGTCTTTTTTCCAGAGCGGCGCAATGACCTGGAGGTCAAGGCTTTTCGCAATATTTTCGAATTTTGTTTTCTGAAATTCGCTCAATATCCCGCCGTGGGCAACCCCCTGTATCCGGTAGTCTTGTTTTGCTTTTGTCAGTGCTGCCTTGATTGCATCAAGTTCTTTTGCAGTGTCCACAGGAGCACTTGCCAAAACTTGCGGGAGTTTCATTGCGTCAGCTTGCAGTTTTGTGAATTTGATGTTTGGGTGATGTAAAAGATGGCTTTCAGCTGAACTTGTAAGTATCGTAACCAGACACCTGACTGCATGACCAAGTTTTTGCGACCGGTAAATTGCATACGTGCTGTCCTTTCCACCGGAAAAAAGGGCTGCCAGATTCATTTGACTTTTGAAGGCATGGCTGCACGTATTAATGGATGCCTCAATACTCATAATCCTCATCAAAGATCAGATGGCTTTTCCACTCATCATCAGCATCCGAATAGAATCAATCTGTGTGTTATTTTAGTTCTACAGATTCGAACACATGAATATCCAGTCAAGTTTGGTTTTCAAATCCAGACAAACTTGGGCCTGAGTGATTCTCAATTTTGCAAGCTAGCTTTTAATTCGCATTATTTTGGTGCGGTCCATTACCTTCCAGTATTCGACCATTTGGCCCTGCTCTAGTTTTCCTTTGACCTCGTCGTCTATCATCTGTGCGTCAAGGGTCTCAAATGTCTCGCTATCCATTACCTGAATCTGCTCTCCCGTAATCGAGATGATTTGACCGCTTCTTTTGTCTATCAACGGCACGTGTACCTGCATGCTGACGGGACCCACGTGGGGTCGTTTTTGGCTGTCAAATATTCCAACGCCCACGATTCTTGCCTTTGCTGCGCCGTGTTTTCCTGGTTTGCTGGTGTCATATTCGACTATTCTGCAGGGCTCTCCAGTTGGTTGGTCTGCAACCGGCAAAAGGATGTAGGAGCCGATCTTTAGTGCACCAAGTTCAGAAGGCTTGCTCATAATCTGAGCAATTTATGCCTCATTATTTAACATTTATGAAGTAAAAAAGATCTACTTGAGTTTTTCAAGAATTGAAAGGCCGACCAGAGTATTCATCGTTATTCCCTTTCTGCAAACGTTTCGCCTTGTTTGTTCGCAGTATTTGTTTACACTTTGATGTCCCTTTTGTCCTGAGACTTCCAAGATAACGATGTTGTTGCCGTAGGGGAATGCGAATTTGGATGGTTCTGACGAGATGGAAAGCATGTTGTTGGTAGTTGCCATGTGCACCCGATCGTTTTTTGATACCACCATGGCAAGATCCGATATGTCCTCATCGGATTTTGGGTATTCCAGATAATACACGGATACAAAGTTAATTGTGCCGTTTGTGTTCCGCTCAAAGATCTCGCTGTCCGTATAAAACACAAAGGAGGTTTTGTTTTGCTGGTGTTTTTCAATGTCTTTTATGACGTCATTGTTTGTGAATTTGGCCAAAATGTACTGGTTTGCGTGCGATGGAAAAAATGGCTTTGCCTCCTGTGAAAATGTGGCAGTCACAAAATACAGGTTTTGTACTTTTTTTGATTCCCTCCACGAGTCGTTAAGTTCGATGGATCTGTGGTCGTGTGTGTACGGCACGCATGCATACCCGCCAAAATTTTCTGGCACGATTGGATCTTATGACTTGATTATTTAACGCTTTTTTGATCTCAGCAATATTGCTAGAGTTTTCGATACTTTTTTAATACAAGATCAAGCCGGAGTTTCTGTCCCAAGCTAGCTCAGCCTGGTAGAGCTTCCGGCTGTAGTGGTTGGCTTTCTGGCTAACCGAATCCAGCCTATCAGGCGCACAGAAACCGGAGTGTCGAAGGTTCAACTCCTTCGCTTGGGACTACAATTTTTGAACCTATTATTTAGTAGTAAGCTAAATCAATACTCTTTGAATATGCACAGTATGAGACATTTTGTAATAGGAATCGTAGCCCTGGGAATTTTACTAACTGTTCTATCACTCCAGTCTGCCGACGGAGCTACAGCCAAAGGCATGAAGATCTGTGGAGACAGATTGTGTTCACAGGTCAAATCATGCCCGGAGGGACAAATACAGGACGCAGTCAACAGACAATGCTATCCAGGATCAAGAGGGTGGAAAATAACCGGATACTTCTTGCCACTTGAAAAAGACTATCCAAAAGACCAGATGGTGTCAGTATATGTGCAAGGGAAAAAAAGAGACAGAACCTTTGATTATTCAGAAAACAACTCCACATACTACCTTAAGCAGTTTAGAAAAACGTTTGTAAAAGAAATCGCAGTTCAAGGATCTGGAAAAACAAGTGACAATAAAATACTGCAGAGCTGGAAGGATGATTTCATAAATCCAAATGGACAGAAGACACGATTTTACCATTATGGCAAGTGCGCGTCAGCATTTACAGGGGTTTGTCTCCCGCTTGCGACAAGTACGCTCAACGAGCCGCAGATAGCGGTCGCAGTCACACATGGAAAAATGGACATGGAAAAAGGCGTCATTGAACACGGCACCTTACTTCACATACCAGACATTCCTTCGCCGTGGAACAAGCGGACCTTCTGGGCAGTCGATATAGGCGAATGGCGCGACAAGCACATCGATGTATTCACCGGCTACGGCACTGCGGCAAGAGATGCTGCATTCAAAATCACAAAGATTCCCCCAAACGAGGACAGCCGGGTCCTGGCAGTTGGTTTCAAGGAAGCAAAACCGTAGCTTTTTCCAATTTTCTTGAATAGCTGACACACAACACCCAATTCAACCCAAAATATTCAAAAGTCACCACTTTTTTGAGAATGTGATGAGTGGTGAGTCGTGGTCCAATCTAGACAGAGTAGATCAGAAAATAATCGAGATCCTAAACGCAAACGCACGCACCCCCTCAAAGGAAATAGCAGTCGAGCTAAGAAAGCACGGCCACGACGTATCAGACAGAACCATCAGGAAAAGAATCGAAAGGCTGGAAAAAAGCGGCATCATCAAGGGCTACAAGGCCGTCCTTTCCGACGTAACAGAATCAAACGAACACGAGGCTTTGTTTGTAAAATTCAGGGTGACCAAATCCCTTGAAACTCTAAAGGAGTCAATACGGGAATATGTGGTGTCACTTCCGCATTATTTGCTTGTTGCAAACATGGAAGGCGAATGGAACATGTTGATAATTTTGCGACTTGAACGCGGACTAAAAGAACCATCAGCCAAGATAATTGAAAAGTTCTCAGATGACATTATAGACTACAGAATAACCAAGTTTGATTTTAAAAATGTAAATGTCGTAAATATGGCACTTTTATTTCTTTGACATAGAATACTCGGCTTCTGCAGCGGTTAGCGCGTCCTTTATCTCCTTGATTGTAAATGGTTTTTGGATAAAGGCCAGAGCACCAGACGATATTGTATCCTTGACGCGCCGGGTTGACTTTTCGTCCGCAGTGATGAGAACTATCTGTGCGTCTGGTTTTTGTGACAAAATTTTTGCAGCCACCTTGTCCCCGTTTATGTCCGGAAGCTCCATGTCAAGCAAAATGATCGGGTTTGAGTTCAGCAACCCCTTGCAGCCCAAGACCGCATCATTTCCCGTGTAAAAGGCGTGCGTGTTTGTATAGCCAAGATTTTTCAGGTGATTTTGAATCTTTAGCACTATTGCCCTGCTGTCATCAACTATAATGACTGGCCTTTGGACTTCGGGAACTGATTCAATTTTGACCTCCTTTGATTTTTCAAACGCATCCTTTGCGTTGTCGTACAGTCCTGCCTTTAGGAAGCATTTGGCGGCGCACAGAAACGCAGTCTTGGCAGAATAATTTTTCTCTTTTTTTGCAAATCCAAAGAACAGCTTGCCTGCCTCGGTGATTTCCTGTGCAGAGTTTTTGTTCTGTCGTGATTTGCACTCGGCAGATAAGACATATGACAGCGCGGCCCCAAGCGGGTCTGATTTTTTGAGTGATTCGGCAATACCAATCAGCATGTTGTACGCAGTCATGTTTTGGTTGTTCCGCAGGTGCATTAGAGCCAAATCAAAATCAGGTTTTTTTTCTACCATCCTTTATGTTAGAACTCTGTTTTATAATAATCAGTTGTTGAGAAAAAATACACTCAGACAAAAAATTTGATAAGCCACATGGAAAGATACGAAACTGCCGCACTTGCAGGGATTGTAATTATCCATGCCCACACAATCCTTTTACCAATCCCCCATCTGACTGCAGAAAGCCTCCTCACCGCACCCGCACCCATGATTGCCCCAGATATGCCGTGTGTGGTGCTTGCAGGAATTCCAGCCCACGCCAGAACGGCAAGGATGGTCGCCCCTCCCGTTTCTGCGGAAAAGCCTTGGTACGGTTTCAGCTGTGTTATTTTGACTGCCATCGTCTTTACTATTCGCCACCCACCAAAGAACGTCCCCAGTCCTATGGCAGCTGCTGCCATAACTATCACATAAAATGGAACCTCGAAATCTGTGATAATTCCCTCACTCAACAGCACAAGTGCAATTATTCCCATTGTTTTTTGCCCGTCGTTTGCACCATGTGTGAGCGAAAAATATGTAGAGGACACAAGCTGGAGTTTGCCAAAAACCGAGTTTACCCTTGCAGGCCGTTTCTTTGCAAAAACAGTAATTATGAGAGTTGCAACCAAGGCTGCTACGATAAATCCCACGACAGGCGATACCACTATGCCGATGCCGACCTTTTCTAGCCCTCCAAAGATTATTGCCTGTGTGCCGACGTGTGCAATTGTAGCACCAATTAATCCGCCAATCAGGGCGTGGCTGCTGGAAGAAGGAAATCCCCAAAGCCAAGTTACTATGTTCCACACTATTGCGCCTGCAAGGGCACCTATGATTAGGTGAATTGTGACAAAGTCCGGATTTATTATTCCCTTTCCCACCGTCGTTGCAACAGCGACGCCGAAAAGAAACGGCCCCACAAAGTTTGCAGATGCGGCAAGGGCCACTGCCTGGATTGGTTTTAGGATTCGCGTCCCTACAACAGTTGCGATCGAGTTTGCCGCGTCATGAAACCCGTTGATAAAATCAAAAAATAATGCTGCCAGTATTGCTCCGATGGCCAGCTCATACATGGCTCAAGTATACTTTAGGACAACGTCTTCGATTACGTCAGCTACATCGAGGCACCTGTCAGATGCTGCCTCGATTGCTTCATAGATGTCTTTAAGCTTGATAATGTTAACTGCGTCGTTTGTCTCAAAAAGCTGGCCCACCGCAGTCCTGTACAGGTCATCAACGGTGTGCTCAATGTCGCTAATTTTGCGGCAGTGGTCGACCAGTGACTTGTCTGCCTTGACATCCTTGAGTCTTGAAATCAGGAGCTCGACTTCCTTGATTGCATTTAGCAGCTCTTTGGTTATTTCCAGCATGTAGGGGGGTGCAGATGTCACGTGGTAGCTTTTGATCCTGCCTGCTATCCCTTCCATGTAGTCTATTACATCGTCCGTCTTTGCCGCAATTCTTTGGATGTCCTCTCTATCCATAGGTGTGATGAAGGTCTTGTTGAGCTCCGCAAAAATTGATCTGGTCAGCTCGTCCGCTTCACGTTCGAGTTGCTTTATCTTAATCTGATATTCTGATGATTTTTCAATGTTTGAGAATAGTTGTACCAGCTGCTCTGCTGTTTCTTTTGCCTTTAGAGCAAGGTTGTCTAAAATTGTCAGGATCTCCCTGTCGTTGGACTTTACCCACGATAGCCACTGTCCCATGAACTTGCTCCAAAACTCTGGTGATTAAAGTGTGTCCCACATATACTATATTTTGCTATATAGCGTGTGATCGGATCGATTATGGGTTGATTACTGCTCTGCCGACAATTTTTCTTGATTTGAGATCTTCCAAGGCGTTGTTTGCCTCTGAAAGTTTGTATCTTTTTGATATGAACGGGTTTATCACACCACGCCTTGCAAGTCCCAAGAGCTCCAGCATGTCGTTATAATTGCCAGTGTATGCACCCTGGATCGTTATTGATTTTAGTGGTATTGTTACAAGCGACAGATCTATTGAGCCGCCAAAGAGACCCACCAGCACCAGCGTCCCCCTCTTTCTAATTATTGCAAGTCCCATCCTTACTGTCGGTGGGGCATTTACGAAATCAATTACACAGTCGGCACCTTTGTTGTTGCAAAGTCCGAGTATTTTTTGTATTGTTTCTGGATCCTTGGAGTTTATGGTATGGTCTGCACCCATCTCCTTTGCAATAGCAAGCTTTGCATCGTCAATATCGACGCAGATTATGTTGGCATTTGTCAAGGCTCTTGCGATTTGAACCCCCATCAAACCAAGGCCCCCGGCTCCAAAAATTACCATGTTGTGTTGCGAGTTTGCGTTTGATTTTTTTATTGCAGTGTATGCTGTAAGGCCAGAGCATGCAAGCGATGCGGCCGCATCCAGATCAATTCCAACCACCTTGGCCAGAAATTTGAAGTGTGGCACCAGTACGTATTCAGCATACCCCCCGTTTTGAAATAATCCCAAAGAGCGCGGCGTGTCGCACAGATTGTCGTTTCCTATTCGGCACGCAGAACAGACACCACAGCCAATCCACGGATAAACAAGGACGTTGTCCCCCACACCGATTCCCTGTACGGCCTTGCCAACCTCGGTAACCGTGCCTACTATTTCGTGGCCCGGGATTACTGGAAATTTGACCCCCCTATCCGTCACCTTCATGAAGCCGTCGCCGGTATCATATCCGCCTTCCCAGAGGTGCAGATCGCTGTGGCACACGCCGACGGTTTTTACTTTTACTAGTACCTGAACATCTTGCGGGTGCGGCGTTTCAACCTCGGAAATTTCAAGTGGTTTTTGTGGCTCGACTATTCTTGCCGCCTTCATCATGGTGCAAAGATCGTGATAACAATATAAGAGTTGACCGAGTATACCAAAAAAATAGAGCCCCTAAGTATTATTTGGCAGATCGCGAGTTTTATTCGTGAGCGAGCAGGCCGAAAACATCTCCCAAGCCCCTGTAAATGTTCTTTTCAACCCAAACACCATAGCAAAAAAAGATGTCTGGGAGATAAACATCGTCCAGATTTTGGAGATTTTGATTCGAATTTTAAAAAAGGCCGACAAAAAAGACCTGCGGGTTGCAGGCATGGCTGCACTGTCATCTTCGCTCATCCACAGAATGAAGGTTGAGCGAATCTTTGCACTCCAAAAAGCGGCAATGGAAAAAAAGCCTTACAGAGAAAGGGCTGACTTGGATATCCAGATCCTAGACATCCCATACCGGCACGAATCCACATATCCAGTAACACTTGAGGAGTTGCTTGATCTTTTGGAAAATTTGATTGGAACAATTGCAAACCCCCAGTCAAGAAAAAACAGGCTCAAGTTCGAGCCGGTAGAGGTACCTGATTTTAAGGACTATCTCGTGTCGCTTGAAAACATCATAGAAAAATATGAGGATTTGATCCTAAGAAAAATTGGTCCGTTTGGACACGGACTCCTTCAGGACATAATTGCAGAGCTTGATACCATAGATTCTATCAGGTGCTTTTTTGCGATTTTGTTTTTAGCCAAGGACCAAAAGGTCGATTTGGAGCAGGAAGGCGATGACATCAGAATTACCATAGTTGGAGATGTTTCCAAATGACCAAGATTGAAGACGACGTTGAGGCCACTGCGAGAATAGAGGCCGCCCTTTATTCGGCCGGCAGACCTCTGTCCATTGAGGAGATAATCAGGGCCTCAGGCACGGAATCCAGGACAAAGACGCTTGCACTTTTGGCAACAATAGAGAAAAAGACCAGAACCGCCTTTAAGGCAATCGAGGTAGCCGTGCTTCCAGACGGCGCCTATGTGTTTCAGCTCAAGCCTGAATTCAACGATGTCGTCAGGAGGTTTGCCTCAAAGCCAATCCTTCCCAAGGCCACGCTCAAGACCCTCTCATATATTGCCTATATGCAACCCGTATCGTCAAAGCAGCTCGTGGAAACGAGAGGTACAGGCGTGTATTCGCAGCTAAAGGAACTGAGGCAGCTTGATTTTATCGCCCACCAAAATGTCGGAAGGCTCAAAATCTACACCACCACTGCCAAGTTCCAAAAGTATTTTGGAATAAGTGGCGACACAGATATTCTCAAGCAGATGCTGTTCAAAAAGAAAAAGCCAGTAATGCCCCAGATAATGCCACAGCAGCCATAGTCTATAAATTACAGTTCCCTAAACCAACCTCGTGAAACGATCTGTTGAGAATCTCGCAACGAGTAAGATAACTGGCGGAAGACGTGTGCCATCAAGAACAAGAAGAAAATATGAAATCGACAGATTTCCAAACGAGGCAGTGCTGGGCCAGCAGATTACTGTAACGAGATCAGTTCGCGGTGGAAATGTCAAGACGGGACTGAAAACAATTGATCATGTCAATCTTGCACTAGGCGATGGAAAGGTAAAAAAATCCAAAATCGTCAAGGTTTTGGAAAATGCAACAAACAATGATTACCAAAGGCGTGGCGTCGTGTCAAAGGGCGCAATTTTAGAAACCGAAGATGGAAAGTGTCGTGTTGTGTCAAGACCCGGACAACATGGACTTGTCAACGCAGTTTTGACAAAGTGATCAAATTGAAAGATTACGAACACATCGTAATCTGGTTGGATTATTTCAACAAAACCCTGACAAAAAAAATGGGACGCCGCCTTCCAAAAGACAAATGTGTTTTTGATCCATCGCTGAAGGAATTAATTGATGCATCCGTAGAAGCTGGATTTGAACCAAAAGAATCTGATGACAAGGTTCGTTTTCCAAGACGGGCATATGTCAGATCCGGCTACATTGTTTTGCCCAAAGTTTCTCAAAAGACAAAAATTCTCTACAAAATTTCCGACAAGCTCGTCGCAAAACGGGCCAAATCTCAAAGATAAAACTCGTTCTAGCTAATAGCTAAAGTAAAGTTGACAGAAGTCTATGATTAGCTCGCTACAGTGTTAGAAAATAATTGCAGGAGATAGGGGAAATAATACACATAGCCGGTAGCGGCAGGGTCATTGTTCGACTCGCAAAACAGCTAGATGAGGGAAATCTTCTCTGCGACGAAACCGGCAGAAAAATTGCCAAGGTTGCAGAATTGATAGGGCCTGTTGCCAGTCCATATGCATCCGCAATATCTATGACCAACAACATAAAAAAATACGCCGGCAAAAAAGTGTACTTCCTCGACGAACCTGTGA
>SBBK01000108.1 GCA_005240025.1 archaeon | reverse complement strand
GTATATGGCTTCACTGAGGTTGAACCACACTTCGAACAAAATCCTCAAACTATTGTTTGAAAAAAGTAAAACACAAAAAGAACTGCTGGAATCAGAGTCAAAAACCAGTGCATATTCGCCCACTTTATACTCGCTTCACTATCTGAACTCACGCGGTTTGGTGGTCAACACCAAAAATAACTGGGCGCTGACACAGCTTGGCAAATTCGGCTTTCTGATGTGCAAGTGTGGGGTTAATTTCATTCAACTGTGTATTCTTTTGGAGACATTTGATTGTCAGTATAGAATGATAAAGTATGGATGTGCTGAAGGTTTTTACAGTATACTGGATTTCATGGACAAAGTAGAGGACGCGTTTACGAATGAGTACGTTAGATGGTCTGTCAGCCAGCTGACCAGAAAAAAACTACTCTGTAGACACCATAAACACGCGTTTGTAGTTGTGCCGCAAATTTTTGAGGAATTGGCAACAAAACACTTGGAAATTGTTGAAACATTTCACTCGTGGTTTTATGAAGCATGGGAGAAAAAAAGGGAGCTGGTGCTGCATGACAGATATGTAAATCAACGGCAGCACGAATCTGCTGAATTTTATTTGAAACTGGCGCCCAAAACGCCTTTTTAATGACCCCCAGATGCCTGACTCAAATCAGTCTCCATGTGACCAGAAAATTGCGGTTTGGCAACTGCTTTCAGTAATCACTCACTCGTTCTGGTGGTATGATGCACAAGCTACTTCGATTGGACTACACTGACAAAAAGAGTTTGCTTGCCTAACAATCAGCTAGGACTTTCTCAATTACTTGGCTTGCGTTAAGCAACCCGTACCTCTTTGCGATCACTTCGATTTTGTCGTACTGGTCAGCTGTTAGGCAAACCGGCATTGTGCGTTTTGACATGCCTATATTACTATTGGTAATTTTATATCCTTTACTCTTCAGGTATCTGATCCTGCAAATTCTTACCGTGTGTAATCTGAGGTCAACGTAATCTATCCCGCTGGTCTCAGATATTGTCGTGACAAAAATCACAAAGTAGGCAACATTTATTTCAAGCAAAAAATGCGGTAGAATCATGGCTTTAGTCACAATGTCAAAGTCAAACGGAATCGCTACAGTCAAAATCAACCGCCCAGACAAACTCAACGCAATGAATACTGATGTTGCCAAAGAAATCATAGACACCTTTGAGCAGCTTGACAGGGATGGTGAAGTCAAGGTGATAATTCTAACTGGCGAAGGGGACAGAGCATTTTCTGCAGGTGCAGACATCGAATACATGTCAAAGATAACTGCGGACGAATCTGTTGAATATGCAAAGCTTGGCCAGCTCCTCACTGCCACAGTAGAAAACGTAAGCAAGCCTACAATTGCCGCAGTAAATGGATTTGCGTTAGGAGGTGGCTGCGAGCTGGCCATGTCGTGCGATATCAGACTCGCAGCGGACACCGCAAAGCTTGGCCAACCCGAGGTCACCATTGGCATACCTCCGGGATGGGGTGGAACACAACGCCTCATGCGAATTGTTGGGATTGCAAAGGCAAAAGAGCTTGTCTACACCGGCAAAATGATAAAGGCAGATGAGGCAAAAGAAATCGGCCTCGTAAACCATGTCGTTCCACTCGCATCGCTTGCAGATGAGGCCTTAAAAATGGCCCAACAAATTGCCGCAAACTCTGTCTCCGGAGTGAGAATGTCAAAAATCGCAATTAACAAGGGGCGAAACGCAGACCTTGACACTGGTCTTGGCGTAGAGCTACTCGCGTGGCGAAACTGCTTTACAGATCAGGACAGGGCAGAACGCATGACTGCGTTTGTAAACAAATCCAAAAAATAACTATTTTTTCCTGTAATCAAACAACTTCGTTGCTGCCTTGAGAAGATCGTCGTCTGACTGCTCGGAGGCGCGACGCAGGTTGTTCATGGGTTCTGAAATTATTCCCTCCACTACTGCCACCGTGAGGTCTTCAATAATTTTGATTTTTTGTTGGTCTTTCTCACCAAGCATTGCAAGGGCCTTTCTGAGTTCACGCACCCTGCGGCTATCAATATCTTTGAAGATCTCTTTTACTACTGGTTCGACTTCGAGTCTTTTCATATGCGCCTCAATTACCTGTGTTTCTTCGCTAATTATTTTTTGTGCATTGGTACGCTGGGCTGTACGGTATCTGAGGTTTTTGTCCACCATTTCAGCTATCTGGTCCAAGTTCATCATCTTTATCCCGTGTATTGTCGCAACTTTTTCGTCAACTGTTCTCGGGTTTGAGAGATCCAAAATCATCATTCCAGTCTTTTTATTTTTGAGTGCCTCCTTTATTCTGTCATAGGTGACCAGAAAATATGGGGCAACGGTGGCAACAAAAAGCAGGTCGTAGTTCGAAAATCCCTCCATGATCTCCTCGAATCCTACTGGCTTCCCACCCACTGTTTCTGAGAATGCCTGTGCACGTTGCATTGTTCTACTAGTCACAAAAAACCCATAGCCTCTTTTGATGAGCGACTTGGCTACAAGAGTCGCAGCCTCGCCTGTCCCAATCAAAAGTATCTTTTTTGATTTTAGTTCGTCAATGTTTTCCTCTGCAAGCTTTACTGCCATCGAGCCGACTGAGATGGTTCCTTTACTTATTCCAGTAGAGTTTCGCACTCGCGTTCCAATTCTTATTGCATCATCAAATAGCGTGTTGATGTGGCCACCAGATGTCTTCAGCTTTCTGGCAGTGGCAATCGATTCTTTTATTTGTCCGAGAATTTGTTCTTCGCCTAGGACCATAGAATCTAGGCCCGAAGTAAGTTTTAGCAGGTGCTCATACACCTCCACACTCTCCGATATCTCGAAATTTTGTCCAAATGCAGACTCCTCGAGGCCCGAAAGAGACGCCCAGGTCTTTTTGATTTTATCCATGCTCTGATTTTTGACAAACGCAAAGACCTCGACCCGGTTACATGTCTGTAAAATTACAAACTCGTCAAGATCTGCATATGTCCTAAAAGACTCGTATGCAGATTCCAAGTCCTTGAACGTGAATTTCTCTAAAACATGGACTGGTGAACTGCGAAAAGTTACCCGCGCATTGACTATGCTCATTTGCATCTCTCCAAAATTCTCAATACCTCTCTTTGTGCAGTTGCCAAGTCTCCATGTTTTAATAACTGTTTTATTTTTGAATCATTTAAAACTGAATACAGGAATTTTTTTCTCCCCAGCACCGTCGCAATCTTGCTCTTTGCTGCCTCACGGGCAACATTTTGAAGTTTTATCTGGTAGATGTCTTCTTTGTTTATGATCCGGCGCAAGAGTTTCTCTGTTTTCATCTTTAACTTTCTTGCCATTGCTGGGCTCCGCCCTCCAGTTGATATCGCAATTTGGACGGTATCATCTATGTTGATGACTGACGGGTGCGCAAAATCAGATACCTCGGGATCATCTGCAGCATACGCATAGGTACGCATTTGTTTTGCTTTTTGGACAATTTTTCTATTCAATTGCCGGTCGTCTGTTGCAGCCATTACCAAAATCGGATCGTAGTCATCCAAAAAATCGGCATTTCGCAGTTTTACTTTTTTGAATCTTATTTTGCCTGCCTCTATCATGTCCTGAATCTGTTTGTTTGCCTTATCGCTGACTACTAGAATCTCACAATCTTGAGTAAGTAGCGAGTTCACCTTTTTTAGTCCTTCTCCACCTGCACCGACCACAATGGCAAGCCTGCCTTTGAGGTTTAGGTCGACAATCACGATCAGGTGCATCTCAAAAATTGTATTTATAGGCTTCAAATTTCTATGCTGTTCGACAGGATGACTCTACCACCGAAGTCCATCCATGGTTTAATAGTCTTGAAATGGAGTTTCATCTGTGGATCTTTCCGCAATTTTTCCATTTGCTGACGAGATTGGCTATCTGGGACTCGCACTGGTGAGTTTTTTTGGCTCACTCGTGCCGTTTGTACCACTTCCGTCATTTATCCTGCTAACTACAATGTCTGCCGGTGATAAATTCAACATACATTATCTTGCCATAATTGCGGCCCTGACCTCTACTGCGGCAAAACAAATAATCTTCCTGATCAGCTACGAGGGAAGAAGAATCATCACAGAAAAGACGCGTGCAAGAATGAGACCCTTTGAACGGCTGGTAAAAAGATATGGTGCAGCTGCAGCGTTTGTTGCTGCCGCAACTCCAATACCTGATGATCTTATCTACATCCCGCTTGGACTGGCAAAATACAATCCCCTCAGATTTTTCATATCCACTCTTGTGGGCAAGCTCATTCTCAGTTATGTACTGGTATTGCTTTCACACTTTTTTGGAATGACTTATGTCGAACCGTTTCTCGAAGATGTTGATAGTCCGGTAATTGTGTATGTTGGCTTTGGAATCTTTGTTGCCATAATGGGCATATCAATTATACTTCTTCTGAGACTGGACTGGGAAAAAATTCTTGGCAGGTTTGCGCCATGGACTACACAGAAAGACGACGAAAACCCCCACTAGACTTTAAAATTCCACATCTTGTCGGTTCCCAGTCTTATCCCAATTCTTGGACCTGTAGTTATTTTTCGACTAATTTCGACTCCATATGTGATGTAAATATTAGGAGATGACACTAGATCCTCGCCGTATTGCTTCTTGGTTATGTCTAGTGCCACAGTTAGTTTGGCGGGCCCATCTGTCAGAATTTTCCTGTTATTTGTCTTCCTGTTTTCCATCATGATGTCTATTCCTTCCTTTGGTTCCAGCGCACGAATCAAAACTGCCCCAGCCATGCGGTTTTTTTTCGCAACAACATTTACGCAGTGATGCATGCCATAAGTAAAGTAGACATATGTGCAACCAACTTGGCCAAACATCGCCTCATTTCTTTTTGTCATGCCTGTGCAGGCATGACTTGCTGGATCGTCTGAATGCCTGTAGGCTTCTGTTTCTGTGATTATGCCCGAAACTAAATTCCTGCCAATTTTCCTGACCAGCACTTTGCCAAGCAAATCCTTTGCAACGGCAACTGTATCGCGCGCGTAAAACTCCCTTGGAAGTCTCTCCTCACTCATAACTTCACCACGATGTCTGCCAATACTTTGATGTCCTCTATTAATGTGGCCAAAAGTTCCTGGTTGTATATTGTTGCTGCGGGATGGAATGTAAGAAAATACCTTACTCCGTCCCTATCAACTATCTTTCCATGGTTTTTTGTAATCTCGCCCTGTCCAAGAATGGAGTTCGATGCTGTATTTCCCATCACGCAAATAATTTTTGGATTTATGTTTCTGATTTCACTTTCCAAATATGTCTTACACATGGCCTGTTCCGCATCTGAAGGTACACGATTGCCAGGAGGTCTGCACTTTACGACATTTGTTATGTAGACATGATCCCTTGAGAACCCTGCCTTTTCTAAAACCTCCGTTAGTTTTTTTCCCGCAGCTCCTACAAATGGCCTGCCCTTTCGGTCTTCTTCTCTGCCCGGCGCTTCGCCCACAAACATTATTTGGGCATCTAAAGGCCCTTCACCAGGCACCGCGTTTGTTCTGGTTTTACACAAGTCACATTTTGTACACGTTCTGACCTGCCCTCGTATGTTTTCCAGTTCGCTCATCTTATGCTCCGACGCTTTTTACGGTTGCAATCCCTCGTATTGAGGGTCCACCGTTTCCCATCTTCATTTGTTGCATTGGATCTCCCTTGCCGCAATTGGTAATTGGTCTTATCGTAAAATCCTTACCGCACGCGTCAATTGAGCTGAAAAATTCCGGCGCGTTCCCAACTACTATGACATCTCTTAGCAAATCTGTGACTTGGCCGTTCTCAATTTTGTTGGCGTACTGGCAAGATATGCTCCAGTTGTATCTCTTCATGTCGATTGACGGCACCTTCATGCCTGAGACAAGATACCCATGTTTAACGTCCTTTATCATCTCATCCGGCTCCCAATCACCTCTCTCTATGCATGTGCACGACATCCGTATGAGTGGCATAAATGAATATGATGCCGCACGCATGCTGGAGTTTGACTCCACGCCAAAAATACTGGCGGTTTCACGGCTGTGCATATGTCCAGCAAGTATTCCGTCTTTGACCAGTTGCTTTTTTTGTGACCTGATGCCCTCATCGTCGAACTCAAACCAGCCAAGACTCCCGTCGATGGTTGGATCATCAATGACATTCAGGTGCTCCGAACCTATTTCTTTGCCAAGCATTCCAGCCCACCATGCCCCTCCTGCCCATGCCATCTCTCTTCCCAGGACCCTGTCCGCCTCTGAGGGGTGGCCCAAAATTTCATGCGTCAGGAGGGCAACAAAATCGGGATTCATGATAAGTGTGGCTTTGTCTTCCTTTACCGTGTGTGCTTCAACGAGCATTGAAGTTTTCTTCGCAGTTTCTTCTGCCACTAAAAAGACGTTCGTATCGTCAATTATTTTTTCTAACCCTCCCCTGCCCCCCTCAGTTGTACTTATTGACTGGGTTGCGCCAAACCGGTGCACCGTTGCGGTCATCTCCATTATGATATCGGTAAACTCTTGGTGAATTTTTGATCCCTCGTTGCTGACAAAACACTTTGATGTGGCACTACTCGAAACCCCAATTGCGGATTTGGAAATTTTTGGAAAACTCTTAATTATGTGATCACACTCTAGCGCAATTTTGCCAAGCGATTCGAGGTCTATGTCCTTTTTTGTCTTGTATTTGATGTTTTTTTCAATTACTGGAGCTTCTGCCAGTTTGATTTTTTCTTTTTTTGTTCTGGCATGGTGCTTTGCCGCCTTTATTGCATCAATTATTCCTTGCTCTAGTTTTGTATGATCCGAAGTAGAATAAAACCCCCATGCCCCGTCACACAAAACCCGTACCCCTATGCCCTGGTCGTATCTGGTTGTAAGGTACTCAATCTGCCCATCCTCTACTGCCAGGCTGTTTTTTCTGACCCTCTCGAACCTCGCATCACAGTATGTGCAACCGTGCTTTTGAGCAAGCCTGACTGCGCTTTCGGCGTCTAACATCGCTTGTTTTTATCGTAGGCTAGTATTTTACTTGATGCCGGAAATGACGGGCATTGTGTAAAAAAACTCGTCCTCAAACCCATCGTCCTTTTTCCCCTGCTTACGTAACGCAGTAAAATACTGGTTGCATAATGCATAAAACTCGGTGTTTTTCGCCTCTTCCATACGTGTCGTTCTTGGCCAGACATTATCACAAATGATGTGAGCATAATTTGCATAGTGTGTGAATTGTTTTATCCGGAGGCTTTTTGGTATTTCAGCAGTGAAAATGTAACCGTGGTGCCTGTGTCTGGGATGCTTTGTATGCTTATTTTTCCGCCATGCGCTTCTACGATTCCTTTACAAATTGAAAGGCCAAGGCCACTTCCGCCTTTTTCCCTTGTCAGCGATGCATCTGCCTGATAAAACTTGGTGAAGAGTTTTTTTTGCCTCTCGGGCGGGATGCCTACACCATCATCAATTACCTGAATTTTGATGTGGGTTTGATCCGCATCTGTGCGAATTTTTATTGTGCCACCGTGCGGTTTGAAGGCCTTGATGCTGTTCTTTATCAGGTTGGTTAGTACCTGTGTTATCCTTTCCTCATCATATATCGCAACAAACTCCTTGTCGACGTCGTTCAGTACGGTTGCCCCCGTCTCGTTTATTTGCGGCTGCAGCATCTGAATGGATTTTTCCACGGTTTCATGGATTTTTTCTGGTTCCATTCTCATTTTCAGCTGGCCAAGTTCAAGCTTTTGGACATCTAAAAGATCCGAAATGAGCTGCAGCAATGTCTCTGAGCTTGACTTGATTATGGAAATTCGTTCACGCTGTTTATCTGTTAGATCGCCTAGGTGGCCAGACATCAGCATGTCTGCATAGCCTTGAATTGGGACGAGCGGAGTCTTCAATTCGTGAGTAATCATTGCCAGAAATTCGTCTTTTGCAATATCGATTTTCTTTGCCTCGCGTTCCTTGGCCAAAATTGTTTCCGACATCGTATTAAATCCAGAAATGAGTTTTCCTATCTCGTCGTGTGAACCGTGTTCGATCTTTTCGCCGTAAAATCCCTCTTTTATTCGACCCACCGCCTTGGTGAGGCGTTCTAGGGGAACCAGTGATTTCTTGATGATGCCAAGGACAATGAGAAATATTATGACGTCTGCACCGATAAGCGCTATTGTTCCTGTCTGGCCCTCATTTCGTCTCTCAAGTCTGTCATCGTTCCATGCGGTGAGGAGATTATCGATGGACGACAAGAGCAGACCCTTGCGTTCAACTATGTTATCCAATGCCGCTCCAAACCTCTCAGAATAAATCGACTCTGCCTCCAAGATCCTAAGCCTCAACTCCACAGCCTCCCAAAGCAAATCAAACTCGTTGAGCGAATGTGAATTTTCCCTCGGTATTGGTTCGAGAGTTTCTGTCTTTATCTGCAGTCCTGCCAAATCAAGATCGTCAATTGGCTCTTGAAGCAGCTTGCGAATCGAAATTTTAAGTGATGCCCTAGCATTGTTCAAATCATTCTTGGCCTCTTCTTCCTGTCCCCGTGAGATCAAAAGCGAAGCCTGGCCTATTGTCTTTACAGATTCCTGCATCTCCTGCGCTATCTCCTTGTGCCGGTTGTATTTTCTGTCCAACACTTCTAGTTCTCTGGTGATGGAATCTGCCGTAAGAGTCATCTCTGTGTTTTTTGAGAGGACATAATTTAGCGCATCTAGTGCTTTGGTGTTGTAGACTGTACCTGTATGAATCTCGGCGGCATACATCCTGTAATCCTCCCAATTCGCTTTTACAACCTCATACTCTGGAGAAAGTTTTTCTGGTATTGGAATTATGTTTACCTCATGGATGACGCCGCCCGTTTTTAGCGTGGCCAGCGCAGTATCTATGCCGTTTATCTTTTCTTCCAAACTCTTTCTGTCTTTTTCGTTCCCGGTTGAAATGGATCTGACCAAAGTCGAAATCGATTCAACATCTACTTTGAGATCGCCTGCGCGAATTATTGAAAATGATTCGTCTCCTGCATTTGTTTGTGCATTGTATAGTATGCCTAGATTGGCGATTGCAACTACGATTAGGATGCCTACAAGCAGGTATGTCTTACTAATTAGCCTCAAGTCTAACCACCATTACAGAATATGATATAAAAATCTCGTTCAAATATGTTAGTTGTTGTCTGACGAGTTTATGCAAGTGGCAAAAAAAGAGGTATCTGGAGATATCTCCGAAATTGGGATTTTATTAAAAAACTGTCACAACGACGATGATGTTCTCAAAAATGCCCCAGGTATTGAAAAACACATACACAAGATCAAAGGTCTCGCCCCAATGATGGGCCAAGAGCAGATAGGCCAGTTGGCTGCCCTCACAGACAAACTCCTCAAGGTGGTCCTGGCCGGCAGGCCTGTTCCGGGCATTTATGAAACCATCTCAAACTCGCACTTTTTTATGCACAACGCCATTAACGGCATGAGTGTGGATTTCGAGTCGCTGAAGAACAAAATGGAAAAAAACCACAGTGATATTTTGAGCAGGTAAACTACCGGACAAGTCCCGCGGTCTTCTCGCCATTCGTTTGATAAAGCCATAATCTGGCCAGACCGCACTTACAATATGCCGACGGGCACTTATTGCTTTACCCACACGTACAGTTTGTTGACAAGTTGTCTTAACAGATGTTACACCAAACCATTTTAATCCTGATGTAAATCTTCTGATAATGTATCGCAAATTTTCAACGCACGGTTTTATTCCCTGCTGCCAGTCATGCATTTTGAGGCCAACACACAATCGGAGTCATATGGCAGTGTGGCTGTACAAACTTCAGAATCAATATAACAAAGCCGGTCACAATGAACGGGTGAACAGATCACAAAAATTACAAGGAGTCACATGCTGTACGGGACAAGGGAACTGACATGGCAAGAATAATGATAGCCGACGACTCTGATGCAATTCGCCTTGTGCTGGAAGACATACTTTCGATAGGGAATCACGAGATTGCAGCGCAGGCAATCAACGGCGAGGATGCTGTTGAAAAATTCTTCCAAACAAATCCTGATGTCGTGTTACTTGATCTGGCCATGCCAAAGAAAGATGGACTCCAAGTCGTCAAGGAAATAATCGCAAAAAAACCAGGTGCAAAAATAATACTGATAACTGCAAGCGATAACCAGGCTGTGATCAAGCAGTGTATCGACGCGGGAGCCGTAGCTTACATCTCGAAACCCTTTGACTTTGATCATGTTTTAAAACTGATTAGCGACATCATCAAGTAATTATTTTATGCGACTGAATCCCTGACTTGTAAAAAACTTGGCATGCTCGAGCGTAAATCGATCATTGCATCTAAGACAAAGGTATTCAATTAAAATTTCCGCAAAGATCTCACTGCAATCATTGCAGATGTGAAAATTCTCCTGCACCCTGTAATCAACACCAAAAATTTTAATTGGTATGTGACACTTGGGGCATTTGTCATCTGTGTATGAAGATGCTGGAGTGACGTTACCACATTTATAATGTTCGATTATTCTTTCTTGTTTGAAGCTGGTACCCCTGCACTTGGGGCAGTGAAATGTTTGGGTGGTGCGCACCGAACTGCACCTGGGGCATCCAATTTCCTTTATGTCGTCTATCTGGACTGCCTTCATGTCGGCGATTAGGCGCCTTACGTGGGGCAGGATTTCAGAGTCTGACCTGTTCAAGTATTGCGCGAGTCGCAAAATGCTGATCTGGGTAGAATTTGTGACTATCTTCTCGATGGCCTTGCTGGCATCATCATCTCCAATCTGACTTTCTTCAAATCTGAGTGTCTCGACAACTTCTTTTATTTTTTCCAGTCTTAATGGCTTGCTCAAATATTGGTATGCCCCATATGCGATGACATCTTTGATCACGTCCTCGCTTTTTTCGCGCGCACTCTCAATTATGACTTTGACATCTGGCCTGATCGCTAGCATCTGCGACATTATGGAAAATCCTGTCATGTCGGGCAGATTGTAATCGAGAAAAACCAGCGGAACGTTGCCTGACTCGACCATTTCTTTAAACGTCTCAATCCCGGTCTTTCCATTTTCACAATATCGGGTTTTTTTGAAGCCAAGTTTACTGAGAAAGTCCTTGAGCAGAATTCCTACTGCCTGACTGTCCTCTATAATCAAAACTTCACGTTCTTCACAGGACGGCAATGTTTTTTTTGTTTGTGGCCGACTATGAAAACTTTCAGGTTTTGCTGATTAGCTATGATTAAAAATCACATACCTGCACATTAATCATGTCAAAAATAGTCATAGACACAAGCGTAATAATTAGCGGCTATATAACAAAGCAAATCGAGTCAGGAGCGCTGCGAAATTTCGAGTTGATTGTGCCTGTGGCCGCTTTAGACGAATTACAGTCACAGGCATCCCGGGGAAAAGAACAGGGCTTTGTTGGTTTAGAAGAGATAAAAAAAATCCAAAACCTCTGCCGCCACTTGAACATCCCAGTGGAGTTTGCCGGCCAAAGGCCAAGCCTTGATGACATCAAGCTTGCAAGCCATGGCCGAATAGACGCAATAATAAAGGATCTTGCAAAGCAAAACAAGGCAGTGCTGTATACTGCCGACTATGTGCAGGGTCTCACGGCAGAGGCGGAGGGCGTTTCCACACATTTACAAAAATCGGAAAAAACAATCACCAACCTTGAGTTTCTCAGGTTTTTTGATCAAAGCACGATGAGCGTGCACCTGAAAGAGGGAAACGTGCCACTTGCAAAAAGGGGTAAACCCGGCTCATTTCAGCTGGTAAAACTCGAGGACACAATCCTTGTTGATGAATATCTGGAACTGATCACGACACAAATTTTAGAAGCAACAAAAACCAAGGCCGGAACAATCGAAATCTCAAAACCGGGCGCACTGGTGATCCAATATGCAGATTATAGAATTGCAATAACCAGGCCGCCGTTTTCAGAAACACACGAGCTTACAATAGTACACCCAATTGTCAAAATGACCCTGGAACAATATCGCGTATCGGATAAACTGATGAAAAGACTGACCGATCAGGCCGAGGGAATAATCATTTCAGGCCCTCCTGGCTCCGGCAAAAGTACGCTTGCATCAGGCCTCGCGAATTATTATGCACGGCACGGAAATGTCGTAAAAACATTCGAGTCCCCACGCGACCTTCAGGTGGACAGGGATGTGACGCAATATACAAAACTTGATGGAAGTTTTGAAAATTCGGCAGACGTTTTGCTCTTGGTCAGGCCAGACTACACCATATTTGATGAGATCAGGCAATTGCACGACTTTAGGGTTTTTGCTGATTTGCGGCTTGCCGGAGTTGGAATGGTGGGCGTAGTCCACGCAAACATGCCCCTTGATGCAGTACAGAGGTTCATAGGGAAAATTGAACTGGGCATGATTCCAGGCGTCATTGACACGGTCGTGTTTGTCAAGGATGGCCTGATATCAAAAGTTTATTATCTGGAACTCAAAGTCAAGGTTCCTTCCGGTATGGTTGAGCAAGACCTTGCAAGGCCAGTAATTGAGATTCGGGATTTTGAGACTGGAGCCCTCGAATACGAGATCTATACCTTTGGCGAAGAAAATGTGATTGTGCCAGTCTCTGTGACCGAAACAAAATCTGGAATACAGCTGCTGGCTGCAGAAAAAATCAAAGAAGCAATCCGGAGGTTTGACCCGAGCCCGGAAATTGAGATTCTCTCCGAAAACAGCATCAAAGTCAGAGTCAAAAAAGATTCCATTCCCTCACTCATCGGGAAAGGTGGCTCAACAATTGGCGACCTTGAGAAAATCT